>JAZUQW010000052.1:0-2437 GCA_045605905.1 Eubacteriales bacterium | reverse complement strand
TATAACCTGCGGCGGTGTTAGCATTAGCAGCCAGTTAAAGTTAAGATTACCTTTGGAAGAACAGCTGCTCCAACGGGTACGCTGTTTTCTTATTGTTACCGCGCCGTAGCTGATACCCATAACATGGGCATAATGCTTTACCCTGTATGGTATATACTCCTTTGCCTTAAGCACAAGCTGTTTAAGCTCGCTGTCGGTAAACGGCGGCAATTGAGGGATGGCAAAAGCAAGATGCTTTTCTATCCAAGCACGCCGCGACTCTACTATAGTGGCAATGCTTTCAGCGGGGAACCGCCACGGGGCGCGCACTATCAGCTTGCCGTTTTTTATCTGCAAGCCTACGGTTTTTCTGCCACTGCGTATGACAGTATAGCTTATATCGTTTATAAAGCATTACCCCTTTCGCATAGCGATAAATCGTGACATTTTGTGTCATTCCGTCCATTTTCAAATTTCTTTTCTGAACTATGTTGACAAATCCGAACAAATGTTCTATAATACCCGCAAATGAATAGAACGTAGCCCCGTTGCCTTTGGAAGGAAGGCAACCCGGCAGAATTATTGCAGGAGCCCCGCATTGCGAGGATAAGATGAAGGTTTAAGAAAGGAATAAGAATGGATTTTCGCGTTTTTTCTACACAGCTATTAGAAAACAAGCGTCGCATGGAGGTGGCGATACTAAACCTAACGGACGAGATAGCCATGCTTGAGGAGGCAAAGACCTCAGTAGCCACAGGCAACTGCAGTGGCGCACCTGTGACGGGTAGCGGCTGTAACCGATATGAGGAGCGGCTTGTAAAGCTTATTGACCTGTGCGACGAGCTGCGGGCAAGAAAGAAGAACATAGAAACAAACCTTGAGTGTATAAAAAGGGGATTTACCGCCCTTAATGACTACGAAACCGACCTGCTTAACAGCTTTTACGTTTACGGCGGAAAAGGGGTTGCGGAAAAGCTGATGAGCCGATATCACAAGGAGCGTTCTACAGTGTACCGAGATAAAGATAAAGCGCTGGCTAATTTTACCCAAGCGCTTTACGGTATCGGTGCATAATTAAAAATATTTGCGGCAGTCTTCAATAAGAGCTTCGGTAAGGGCTGTGTTTTCTGCGTCTTTATACAGTTTGTAGCCGTTAAGCCGTTTTTCCGCCGCTTCTGCCACCTTTTGGGCGTAATAATAAAACTCCGCCGTTTTAGGGCGATGGATGCCCAAGAACAAATCTGCATAGCCGTAAGGGGTATATTTGCCTGTATACTCCGCGGCCATTATGCAGTATATACGCCTACCCTCCCGCGCGAATCGCTCTTCTGTTATTTCAAAGCCGTTTTGCCACAGGTAGGCGCGTAGGTCCTCGGCGTGGGTCATAGCTTGCAATATCAGCGGGCAGTGCGCCTTGTCGCCGCCGTCGGCGATTATGCGTGCAATAAGCTCGCCACCCATACCGCAGATGGCGGCGCTGTCGTAGCTTCCCTTTTCCACGGCGGCAAAACCGTCGGAGAGCACAAAGCTTGCCTTAAGTGCGGGGCAAAGCGTTGCCACATTGCGCCTGCCGCTATCCAAGGGACCTTGGTTGATGTCGCTGATGACAGCCTGCGTAATTACCCCCGAAAGGCACAAAGAGATGGGCAACAGTGCGTGGTCGCTACCCACATCCAAAAGCCTTGTGCCGTAAGGCACACGGCTTTCAATAACTTTAATACGTTTTGTAACCGTCATAGCTTAATAAAGCTTTGCAAGATCTTCTTCGGTAATGATTACAATGATATAGTCAACATTGGTGTTACCGGGGGTGCCTGCATATTCCTTCGCTTTGGTGCCCTGGATGCTGAACAAACCGGAAGCGTTAAATACAGAGTTACGGAAACGCTCTGCAAGCATAGGAACGATGGGGGCGGTGTTGGAAGATCTGTAAATAAGTGCGGAGGGGAGATAAAGGTCGGTTCTGTTGGTACCAAAAGCAAACTCGCTGTCGCAAAGAACAGGGTTATAGTCGCTATCGGTAGTATAGAACTCATCCTTAAACTCGGTGTTATAGAAACGGTAGTCTTTTTCACCGATGGTAAGCTTGATATCGGAAATCAAGGAGAAGGTTTCGAGGAACTCTTCATCGGGAGCTTCTATCTCTTCGGATTCTTCGGGTTCTTCGGGCTTTTCTTCAACAACTTCGTCAGAGGAAGCCTCGCCGCTTTCTTCGGCAGAAACTTCTTCGCTTACCTCTTCACTTTCTTCGGGCAACTCAACAACGGGAGGAGTTTGGGTGTTATAGGCATACTCCTTACCTATATCAAGGTCAAACTTGGGAACAAAGTCATAAACGGTTTCGCTAAACTGCTCTCTGTCAATGCCCAAATAGCCTGCAAGGTCGCCAAGATACGCTTCAACGGCTTCTACATCGAACTGGTCCATACCGTGGGGTGCTGCATCCGGGAACTTTTCT
>JAZUQW010000051.1:0-3133 GCA_045605905.1 Eubacteriales bacterium | reverse complement strand
TGCGTTATCCGCAGGAACAGCAGAAATCTCTGCTCTTATTAAATCTTTTTCTGTTATACCGTATTTTTCGTTAAGCGCCGATAATACCGCAAGCTTTATTGAATCATCTTCATCACAAGGAACAGAGCCCACAATTATGTTAAGTCCTTCACCGGTAATAGCACTGCCTAACGGCTTTTCTATTTGGTCTTTTGCTATATGAGGCATTAAGTCGCTAATATAAAAAGCAGCTTCATCTGCACCGTCGCCCAAAGAAATATTGATTTTTGTTCCGTCTTCTTTGATAACTGTACCATGCAATGCCAACGGAATTGCCGTCCATTGATACTTCTTTATTCCGCCGTAATAATGAGTTTTAAAATAAGCAAGTCCACCCTCTTCATAAAGGGGACGTTGTTTTAAATCAAGCCTTGGGCTATCAACGTGGGCTACGACAATATTAGCTCCGCTTTCAACAGGTTCACTACCTATCACAGCCAAGACTATGCTCTTGTCTCGGTTAACATAATACACTTTGTCTCCGGGAGTAAGAGTGTTTTTTCTGTCAAAAACCCTAAAACCGCATTCCTGTGCAGCTTTTTTCGCAAAATCTACTGCTTCTCTTTCTGTTTTTGATGAATCCATAAAATTTTTATACGCTTTGGCAAATGTTTCAATCTCATTTTTTTCTGCCATCATATATGAAGATTTGGCTTCATACAGTAATTGCTTTTTTAATTCTTCTTTCATACCTGATTATCCTCCCGTTAACTGAAATACAGTTTTTTATATTTGCTTTTGCTTTTTTCTATTTTTTCTACATAATCTCTCGTTTCTTTAAACGGAATGCTCTTTAATGTAACACCGTCGTCTGAATAAGCAGGATCTTCAAGCCAAGACTTTACTCTTCCGATGCCTGCATTATAGGCAGCAAGCGCAGTCTTCCAATTTTTTCCTAAATTATTGTATAAATATTTTAGATAATAACTGCCATAAGCTATATTTGTCTCCGGGTCGTACAACTTTTTTTCATCATATTCTATGCCCATGCGTCCTGCCAACTCTTTTGCGGTTTGCGGCAAAACTTGCATCAAACCCACGGCGCCTGCAGTTGAAACGGCATCAGGGTCAAATTTGCTTTCTGCATAGATCACCGCGGCCAGTAAAGAGTAAGGTATCTCGTGCAGATCACCATATTCACGAATGAACTCCTCATGCTCCAAAGGATAAAAGCACTTCTCTATAGCAGTACAGGAAACACAGCTAACAAATGCAAATAAAAGCGCAAGAAGCAATGCAAAACGTTTAAAGCAATTATTTAACATAAAACCTTCCTTTTATACTCCTGTTAACAAGGCCAAACTTAAGCTGTACATATAAAAATGCCAACTTAACTTTTTTAGATAAATGCTTAACAGTTCCGTTATTAACTATGCTCAAGTGGCAACGACGCTTTAATTCATCATCAGAAAGTTGCAACGACAAACGCTTTTCAAGCTCTGTTGTGCTTTCTCCGTCGCGTTTTTTTAAACGACTGATTTTTATAGCCTTTGTAGCTACAACAGCAATTAAAAAGTCACAGCGCTTATCCAAGCCGGATTCAAACAGCAAAGGTGCATCCAAAACAACAAAGCCTTCATTTTGTTCTTTTGCAGTTTGAATACGTTTTTCGATTTCCTTTAATATGTATTTATGAGCAATACTATTTAACAGTTTGATTCCACCTTCAATACCGTACGCGCGCCTTGAAAGAACGGGCCTTACGATCTTGCCGTCCTCGGCAACATCACTGCCAAAATTATCACAAATTTCTTTAACACATGCCGAATCTGAAGTATATACATAGTGGCAAACCTCATCGGCATCAATATGAAGGGCTCCGATTTTTGAAAAGATTTCAGCAACCGTACTTTTGCCACTGCCGCTCCTGCCGCATAATCCAATTATTATCAACGTATTGCTGACCACCTTTCAATTATTCCAAATAAGGTTTTATAATCTCATAGGGTAATGCCCCTTGTCTTATGATTTTAGGGCCGTCTACAAGAGATAAAATAGTAGACTCAAGACCCATTTCGGTTTTTCCGCAATTAACAATAACATCAACTCGCCCATTTAACTCCTCAACTACAGCGTCTCCGTCAGTAAGCGCACCGTGTCCCGAAAGATTTGCAGAGGGCAATGCTATCGGAACCTCGCAAAGCTCTGCTATCTTTAACGCAACCGAATTGGAAGGCACACGAATGCCCACGCTATCAAGACCGGCTGTAACAATATCGGGTACAGTATTTCGTTTTGGTAAAACCAAGGTTAAAGGTCCCGGCATAAAAGCACTGAAAAGTTTTTTAGCCAACGACGAAAAAACTGCAACCTTTTCGGCAACAAAAAGGCTTGGAACACAGAGGCTTATGGGCTTTACCGGTGGACGCTTTTTAGCCTTGTACAGCCTCATCACCGCATCACAGTCGAAGCCGTTACATCCCAATCCATATACAGTTTCGGTTGGAAACGCAACAAGCCCTCCGGATTTAATAATTTTTGCACAATTAATAAAAACATTTTCATCGTACAAACTATTTTTACAATCAAATATAACAGTATTCACAACAATCACCTTTTGTATTTTACAACATTTAATCACTATATGTCAAGCCCGTTTAAATCGGCAATTGTACAGCAAATAACGGGTTACAAAAAGCAAAAAACTATTGACTTGTTTTGGTTTGTATGTTATAATTCAGATAACAATATCTCGAAAAAGGAGAAAGAGTATGAAAAAAATTCTTTGCGCTCTGTTAGCACTCCTCATGATTACTGCTTGCTTTGTTGCTTGCGGTGATTCCAGCAAGGATGATGCTACCGGCAAAACACCTACCGAAAGCACCGGCGGCAAGCCCTCTGATGATACCCAAAAGCCCTCCGGTGACGCACAAAAACCCTCTGATGGCACTTCCGGCGACGACAAACCTTCTGACGAGGGCGAGTCTGCTACAACCCCCGACGATTCCAAGGGCGGCAGCGTTATCTCCGGCACTGTTTCCGAAGAAAGCGCTGGTCAAGTAGGCGACCAAGATGTAGTTTATGCTGACTTGCTTCCTGAAGCAGTTGACATGGGCGGTCGTGAATTTTACATTCTTCAGCGCTGGTTCGGCTA
>JAZUQW010000050.1:0-2063 GCA_045605905.1 Eubacteriales bacterium | reverse complement strand
TCAAAAAATCAAAAAGTCCCATTTACAGATCCTCCTAATCGTGTTATTTCTCTGTTTTTTCAAATCTTATGTTCATAAAGTAAAAATAGCCGTCTTCGTCTATTGCTTTGGCCCAGGGGTCAGCTTTTTCACCAAAAATTTCGCCTTCTATACCTGTGTTGTACCAAAGCTCGCCGTCGCGGTCTTCCCAGCAAATAGGATCTTGCGTCATCATACCGTCATATAAAGCTATAGCTCCGGCTTTTACCGCTGCATCCACTTCCTCTTGCGAAACACCCTCAGGTAGAGGCGAAAGCATATAAAGCTTACCGTCTGCACAAACTTCTATTTCGGTGTTAATCATAAGCTTGCGCTCTTTCATTTCGTCGGCAACAGCTTCCTCGTCTGTTTCGTCAACGTAAGGCATAGGTGCAGCCAAATATTGTTCTGCATTTAAAAACTCTGCCTTATCGTCGTCTGTAAAAGTCCCTATGGAGTGAAACTTCCATCTACCTAAATAGTTCATACTTAAGTCCTCCTTAATTTGTTTTGTAGTCAGAAAGATAACGTTAAAAACGCAGTTGCTTTCACTCTTGACGGAATAACCGAAAGTGTGATATAATAAATAAGCAAAAAGCGATTCTAACCCACGTTTACAAACATTATTATATATTAAAGTTTTTAAATTGTCACTACACTTTATGTCAAAAAAAGGGTAGTAAGATAAACTTTTTTATCATAAAGTGTGGGTAAAAGTGTGGCACAAAACTGTTTCAATATAAAGTTAGGATAATGTGTTAATGAAAAAACTTTCTGTTGGTATGCTTATGGCCTTTGCAGCCTTGCTTGCTTTTACCGGTTGCAATACTGTTGGCGACAAAGCTTCAAGTCTGTCCGTGGTGTACGGGACCGCTGCTATTTTGTCGTTGGCGGTGCTTGTTACCTATATAGCTGCTGTTTCAAAAAAGGACCGTTGGCTTATAGCTATGTTTACTTCGGTTTTTGTGGTAAACGTTGGCTACTTTTGGTTGTCAGTGTCAAAAGATGTGCAGTCTGCGCTAATGGCAAACCGAGTATCTTATTTGGGCTCGGCATTTCTGCCCATGTTTATACTTATGACAATGTTAAATGTCACAAAAATTAAGTACAAAAAATGGTTGCCTGCGGTATTAATTGCTGTTGGCACAGTTGTGTTCCTGATTGCCGCAAGCCCCGGGTATTCCACCGTATACTACAAAGAGGTGTCGCTTTGCGTAATAGGCGGCGTTACAACACTTAATAAGGGGTATGGTCCCTTGCATCCCCTGTACTTTGTCTATTTGCTTTTGTACTTTTTCTCTATGATCGCGGTGATAGTGCAATCTTACGTAAAGAAAAAGATGGACAGAACGGCATACGTCGTTATATTGGCAATAGCCGTGTTTGTTAATTTGGGCGTTTGGCTTATAGAACAGTTGGTAAAGATAGATTTTGAGGTGCTTTCTGTGTCATATATTATAAGCGAGCTGTTTTTAGTTGGCTTTCACTATGTTATGCGCGAAAATGAAAAACTTGCCTTGCTTAATAATAGCACGAATGTTCAACCGCAGCTATCCGAAAACGTCAAAACAACTCAAGCTACGTATAAACCTATAGTTTTAGGTGAACAGGAAAGACTCTTCTTGGACGGTGTTGACAGACTAACACCTACCGAAAGCGCTATATACAACTTTTATATTGAGCACAAAACGACAAAAGAAATAATGGCAATTCTTTGCATTAAAGAAAACACCCTTAAGTTCCATAACAAGAACATATATGGCAAGCTTGGTGTGTCCTCACGCAAGCAATTGATGGAGCTGTACAGTAAAATCAAAGCGTTGAAAGAGCGTACCGAGTAATCGCTTCGAGCAAGCATCGATAATGGGGCAAAAAACGCCGCGGCGTTTTTGCCCCATTACTGCATAGCGGTAAAGGACCACCTACACTTTTTACTACACCTTTTAGGGGGATATTTTTCTTAAATCCCACACTTTTTGTTATAAAAGTGTGTGGCTTTTTTTGTTTGCATAGGTAAAATTGAAAATGTAAAAGATTAACCATTG
>JAZUQW010000049.1:0-6010 GCA_045605905.1 Eubacteriales bacterium | reverse complement strand
TACAATTACCTTGAATATGTTTGGAGGTGTTTATATGTATTGTGAAAAATGCGGCAATTTCATACCCGAAGGCCAAATTTGTGGTTGCTCTGATGAAAACACTCAAGTTGTAAATAATTATGACAACGATTATTCCTATTATAATTCACAGCAGAACAATTTCAATTCGCAACAAGCTTATTATGCACCAAACTATGCGGTTTCCGGCATAGGACTTGACAGATCGGTTTTAAAGTGGTTTTCTTTGGCTCTGGCAGTGCTTGTTTTTATATTCCATCTTTTTGACCAATATAAGATTTCGGTTTCTAACGGCTTTAAATTGGAGTTTAGTTTTGGCGACTTTCAAAGTCTAACTAACTACGCGGCAATAATATTTGTTATTTATTTGGGCTGCTTTTTTGCAGGCGCTTCTGAATTTAAGGCGGTTAGTGTGGTAAGGCGGATTGCACAAATTGCGTTCTTTGCCATAATGTTTTTGGCACCGATAATGTTTGTTGTGCGCGTTGCATCTATTCTTGGCAACTTTGATATGTTGTTTGAAGCTGCGGAAGATGAAGGTTTTAAGATAGAAACTTCCATGATAGTTGGCTGGTGGCTTACTGTTATTTTCAGCTTTATTGGTTTTATTGTTTCGCTTATTCCCGAAAAGAACGACAAATAATTTTAACATAAAATATTAAAAAGGAGAAAATGTTTCTATGAGCGATGGCGACCCCGGGGCGGGCAACTTATGTTGCATAAGCACCAAAAATCAAAACAGTTTTAAAAAACAAGGTTTTGATAAGCCGTGTCTGTACAGGCGGCTTGTCCTCCGCGCTTATGATTGATACCGACGCGCACGCCGCGCTTTGTATTGGTTTATATGCTTTTTTATATGACGGAGGTTTTTAATTCTACTGTATGGATACTTTCTTATCATTATTGTTTCAGTTTATTCTTATCGTTTTAAACGCGATTTTTGCGTGTGCCGAAATAGCGGTTCTTTCCGTTAACGAAGCTAAACTTTCGCAGCTTAATCAAAAGGGTGATAAACGGGCAAAAAGGCTTGAAAAGCTTACAAAAGACCCTGCAAAGTTTTTGGCAACCATTCAGGTAGCAATTACCTTGGCAGGCTTTTTGGGAAGTGCTTTCGCGGCAGATAATTTTGCCGACGATATGGCAAAGGTGTTTGGTAGCGCTTTGTCATACGATGTTGCAAGGCGCATTTCCGTTGTTATAATCACCATAATCCTTTCCTTCATCACCTTGGTGTTTGGCGAGCTGGTTCCCAAAAGGTTCGCTATGAAAAAGTCAGAAAAGCTTGCTCTCGGTATGTCCGGGATGTTAAGATTTGTGTCAAAAATATTTGCACCAATCGTATGGTTTTTGACTGTTTCCACCAACGGGGTTCTTCGTCTTATGGGCATCGACCCTAAAGATACCGAAGAAACCGTAAGCGAAGACGATATAAAGCTTATGGTGGACGAAAGCACAAGAAAGGGTATTATCGATAGCGAAGAAAAAGAGATAATACATAATTTGTTTGAGTTTGATGACCTTGCCGTGGGTGAATTTGCCACCCACCGCACGGATGTGGCGTTCCTTTGGGAAGAAGATCCCGTCTCTAAATGGGATGATATAATTATAGAACACCGCCATTCTTACTATCCCGTTTGCGGCGAGACTGCAGATGAAATCAAGGGTGTGTTGTGCGCAAAGGACTATTTTGCCATCAAGGAAAAATCCAAGGCAAAAATTAAGCAAAAAGCAATACGCCCCGCTCACTTCGTGCCCGAGGGGATGCGTGCGGACGTTCTGTTTAAGCAAATGAAAAAAATACGCAACCATTTTGCCGTTGTTTTGGATGAATACGGCGGCGTTGCGGGTATAGTTACCATGAACGATTTGCTTGCGCAAATTATGGGCGATTTTGATGATAGTAATGACGAAGAGGATATCGTGCCCGATATCGTTCAGGTAAGCGAGGATACTTGGCAAATCAAGGGCTCCGCTTCGCTTGACGAGGTTTCAGAACAACTTGGTGTTGAGTTTCCGGATGATGAAAACGATACACTTGGCGGTTACAGCTTTACATTGTTTGGCGGTATTCCCGAAGACGGCACCACGTTTACCGTTGAGGATGATAACCTTATAATTAAGGGCGAAAAGGTGGATAACCATCGCCTTGAAATGGCAACTGTAACCAAAAAAATTAAAGAAGAAGAGAGCGAAGAGGACGAAGAAGAGGAAGAATAGTTTATCCTCCGTCCTTGTCAAAAAGCAAAACTCGGAGGACAAAAATGGACTTTTCAGTGTTTTTAGGTCTGTTGAAAGACCCTGTTGTAGCCATAGTGGTTGCGCTTACTCTTGGCGTTATACTTGTTAACGGTTGGACAGATGCTCCAAACGCCATAGCAACCTGCGTTTCCACCCGTTCAATGAAGCCGAGAGCGGCAATAATAATGGCGGCAATATTCAACTTCCTTGGCGTTTTCGCTATGACCCTTATTTCAAGTAAGGTTGCCACAACCATAAGTAATATGGTAAACTTCAAAGGTAACACCGAAAATGCCACAATGGCACTGTGCGCTGCAATGTTTGCAATAGTTGTTTGGGCGACGGCAGCGTGGGCATTCGGTATTCACACCAGTGAAAGTCATGCACTCATCGCAGGTATTTCCGGTGCTGCAATTGCCTTGCAAGGTGGCTTAAGCGGTATAAACGGTGGTGAGTGGTTGAAGGTTATATACGGCTTGGGGCTTTCCTCTGTTCTCGGTTTTGGCAGCGGCTTCGTAATGACAAAGATTATCGAAAGCATTTGCAGACGAATGGATAGGGTAAAGACGGTAAAGTTTTTTAAAGGCGCGCAAATTGTAGGCGGTGCTTCCATGGCGTTTATGCACGGTGCGCAGGACGGTCAAAAGTTTATGGGTATATTCCTTTTGGGTTTGAGCCTTGCCCGCGGTGAAGGTGGCGTCAACGATTTTGATATTCCTTTATGGCTTATGATTCTTTGCTCTGTTGTGATGGCTCTCGGTACATCCATAGGTGGTTACAAGATAATAAAATCAGTTGGTATGGATATGGTTAAGCTTGAGACCTACCAAGGCTTTGCGGCAGATATGGGCGGTGCGTTCTGTTTGTTGTTGGCGTCTCTTACGGGTATACCTGTAAGTACTACCCACACAAAGACCACTGCTATAATGGGCGTAGGCGCATCCAAGCGACTTTCGGCTATAAATTGGGCGGTAGTTAAAGAGATGGTTTGGGCGTGGCTTTTAACCTTCCCGGGTTGCGGTCTTTTAGGTTACCTTATGGTTTTGTTATTCCAAAGGATCTTTTAGGAGGATATATAAATGGCAAAGAAAAACGATTTTAATTACTTTGATTATTTCTGTAATACAGCGGATAAGATTTGCACTGCAGCAAAATTGTTAAAAGATTCCGTGCATAACTTCAATAAGCAAAGTTTTAAATCCAAAATGGATGAGATGCATGTTTTGGAAAATGAGGCTGATATGGCAAAGCATGAAATGACCAAGTGCCTTATGCATGAGTTTCTTCCTCCTATTGAAAGGGAAGATATAATCGAACTTGGTACAAAGCTTGATGATATAATGGATACACTTGATGATGCTATGCGCTGCATGTATCTGTACAATGTCAGCGAAGTTAGAGTGGGCGCACTTCGTTTTTGCGAGCTCATAGAAAAATGCGCCGCCGCTCTTAAAGAAACGATGGTAGAGTTTAGAAACTTTAAATCGTCTAAACGTATTAAGGAAAAGCTCGTAGAGGTTAATACCCTCGAAAGCGAAGGCGATGCTCTTCATAGCGAGCTTACTCGTGAGCTGTTCGTTAACGAGATGGATACACGCAACCTCATAATATGGACGAATGTGTACGAAGATTTGGAGTGTTGCCTTGATGACTGCGAGGACGCTGCAGATATTATCGAAAGTGTTATAATGAAAAACACTTGATGAATAATTAACAGGTATAAAAACCCCCTCGGTTTACAAAACCGAGGGGGTTACGTTTAGTATGTATTTGCTTGTGTAGGCTCATCATATAATTTCAGCTCTTCTTCAAAACTCAAAGCTAAACAATCACGGTTAGCATTCCCTATACTCGCACAACCGTTCGAGTCAAAATTAACTAACTGTTTCCCAAACTCAACCAATTCTTCGTTGGAAAAGTCACAATAATTGAACAGGTTGTGGCACGGGACACGAAAGAGCGGGTGTATGCTGTCAAACTCAAAACTAATAAGGGTGTTTCCTCGAAACCAAGCCTTCTCTCCGTACACCGTAAGTCTTTCTTCTTTGTTATCTAAACATAGCAAAAAGGTCTTTTTTTTGCCATCGGCGAATTTTACAATACGCGTTCCGAGCTTTTTCATCATATTCGGTGAAATGTCAAGCTCACAAAGTGCAGGCCACTCGCCGCCAAAATAAGCTCTAACCCTGTGGCCTGCTTTTTCAAAAACAACTCCGTATGCCATGTTTAAAACAAGAGCTTTGCTGCTTGGTCAATATCGCCTGCGCCCATAAAAATAACTATGTCGCCTTCTTTAGCAATATCCTTTATATGTTTTGCTATCCCTTCGAAGCTGTCAATGCATATTGCTTTTTCCATACCTTCAGCAATGTGCGCAGAGCTAATGCCGTATATATTCTCTTCCCGTGCAGGGAATATCTCTGCAAAAATTTTGATATCAGCGTCGGAAAACGCGCTTTTAAAACCTGCAAGTAAGTCTTTTGTGCGAGAATATGTGTGGGGCTGAAATACAGATATCAGCCTACCGCTACAAAGCTTCTTTGCCGCCGCAAGTGTTGCTATAATCTCATCAGGATGGTGAGCATAGTCGTCGTATACTTTAGCACCGTTTATATCACCCTTGTACTCAAAACGTCTGCCAACACCTCTAAAATCTTTAAGCCCCTTAATAATAGCATCGTCAGGCACCTTGGACATAAACGCTGCCGCTACTGCCGCTAAAGAGTTGGATATGTTGTGGACACCCGGTATGGAAAGTTCTGCCACGAAAACTTCGCGCCCTTTAAAAACAAGGGTGTAACCGGGCAACCCGTCCACAAAATGAATATCTTTTGCGTAAAAATCCGCAGAAGGATCCTTTACAGAATATGTATAAAGCTTGCCTGTGTGGCTTGCTGCACAAAGCATTGCGTGCTCGCTGTCTTTGTTTACAATAACGCAGCCGTCGGGGGCTGTGTTGTCCATAAAGCGCTTAAAAGATTTGTCCATCTGCTCAATAGAGGCAAAGTAATCGGTATGATCCAGCTCAACGTTAAGGATAACCGAAACGGTAGGATAGAACTGCAAAAACGAATCCTTATACTCACATGCCTCAAAAACAAAGTTGCCGTCATGACCGGTGCGGAAAGTAGACGCAATGCTCGGTAACTTTGCGCCAATAAGAATGGTGGGGTCGGCACCGTTCAGAGACAAGAATATTTGAGACAAAATACCGCAAGTAGTGGACTTCCCGTGTGTGCCTGCTACTGCAATAGAGTTTGGATAGCTTTTTGCGATGGCACCCAAAAGTTCTGCCCTGCTGATTATTGTAAGCCCTTTTTCGGCAACAAATTGCATTTCGGGATGGCTTTCGTCAACAGCGGCGGTATATACAGCTATTTCGCAGCCGTCGCTGTTGTTTTTGTCAAATTCATAAAATACATTAATGCCTTCATTTTCAAGGCTTTTTGTGGCATCGGTACGGCGGCGGTCATAGCCCTTAACGGTTTTACCGCTTCTTTTTAATATCAACGCTAACGACGACATACTTATGCCGCCGATACCCACAAAATAAAAACTTTGGTATTTGTCTATATCAAATTGCAAAATAAACACCTCATTATGTTACAAGCGCTTACCCAAAAGCACAATTACTTAGTATATTTTATCACATAAAAAGCAAAAATAAAAGAGCGAATTTGCACAAACCTAAAAAATGATTCTTTTTGTTAAACATACACATTAAACAGACGAGGTTTTTATGGAAATAACACAA
>JAZUQW010000048.1:0-3868 GCA_045605905.1 Eubacteriales bacterium | reverse complement strand
TAACATTTTCGGACAAAGCTCAAGAAATATACCGTGATGCACCTGAAGATTTTATTGTTTACCAAATTTATCCGCAGATTTTTATGAACTATGATGGTAGCGTACAAATAGACACAGTCGCCTACACCCCCACAGCTAACGAACTTGAGCTGGGAATAAAATATAACGAGAAATTGGTAATAAACAAAAAGGCTCCCAAGTTTATAATTATCGATACAAACGAGAATGAATACGAAATTGTGAGCAATATCTCCGAGTCAAGTGGACGCTACGTCTATTCTCGTGTTTCGTTTGGTGACATCCTTCTTAATCTCGACGATAACAAATATATAAACCCCGACAATACTTCGGCCGCAGACGGTGAAGGCGAGGCGTACGATACTTTGAAGTTTTCACTAAAAATAGTTTACGCTGATGATAAAGAAGATGAAGAATTGCTCATTTTTAACAGCCAAACTGCAATTGAGTTAATCGAGTATAAGAAATAGCATATCTTTTTGGGAGGTATGGGTTCGTTATGGTATATTTAAAAAGAGCTATGATGAGCGTTACTGCGCTTGCGGTATCTTTTGCTGTGCATACGGCTAATTTTTACTTTTATAATAATACGGTGATCGATACGGCCAACGCCGGTGTTCACGCTGATATGGTTGGACAAATCAACGATAAAACTTTAGATTTTTTGTTCCCTTACGTAGAACCCGAGGTTGAAAGTTCACCTGAAAGCGCACCGGAAAGCACACCCATCGGTGACTCTTCCAATGGATCAGACGCACCCAACGTTCAACCCTCACATAATGTTCCTGCAAACATGAATTATTCTGACAGCGAATTTGCCGTATTTTCTAATACCTATCTTAAAGAGACCGCCGATGGCGGCACAAATTACTTTGATGATATTGTTTTTTGCGGTGATAGTCTTACCTATGCATTGGGTTTAGACAGTCGTTTTCTTGGTGACCAAGATGTGATCGCTTGGGGTGGACTTGGCGCATATGATTACTTAGATTATACCGCCGAACCGTGTTATAATAAATCCGAAGAGCTTAAATCACCGCTCCAATGGTTAACTGAACTTCAACCCTCTCTAATTTATCTAATGCTTGGCACTAACGGTATTGCCGTTTGGTCCAACGAACTACACATTGATCTGTATAATGATATGCTGGACAGAATCGCAGAGGTGCTACCTAACACAAAAATTGTGTTGGTTGGAATACCCGCATGGGCATCTTTTCGCGATACAGATACATTTAACTCACAAAAAGTTGACAACTTTAATATGATGCTTTTAGAAACCGCCTACGAACGAGGATACTATTATCTTAATTTTAATGAAGTAACCCGTGACTCCACCGGAAATTTCAGGCAAGATCTATGCTCAAGCGATGGTATACATTGGCAAACCCCTTGCAAAGTTTTATATTTGAATTATATAAGAACGCACACAATATATCAGTAATATAACAATGTTTTGGAGAAGTGTTAAATGACGAACATAAAATTACCTTATAAAGTAAAGAAGAAAACTCCGTACACGGTCACATATACCTTGATTGGTTTTATAATGTTAGCTTTTGCATTAATCTGCCTATTTTCACCTTTTATCCCGGCATTTAATGTGTTCTCTTCACCAATGCAAAGAGCATACATGATAATCGGCGGTATATGCACACCGTTTTTTGCGTTTGTCATATGCTTTTCTATTTTGAACCTTACCTCCCCTACCGACGGTATAATAATTACCGAAAAGGGCTTTACAGAACGTACGATGGCAGATGGTGGTGTTGGTTTTATCCCGGCTGACGCAATTATATCCCTCAAATTATTCGGCAACAAAAAGAAACAGTTTTTGGGAATACGTTTAGAAAACGATTATTTAGACACCATCGGCAAAACAAAGAAAGCTAAACAGGAAATAAGTAGTAATATTCAATCAGGAATGCCCGCTGTAATAATCAGAGATTGTGATATATCTATTTCAGTTAAAGAATTGCTCGACACAATGATTTATGTATATAAACAAAAACCTGTAAAAAAAGCTTCAGCCATCACCGAACAACCAACAGAAATTGTTAGCATTCCTGCCCTCGTTGAAGACACCTCTTCTGAAGACAGCAACGAGAACATATCGTTACAAAACACAGACAATGAAGTTTTGAGCATATCCCCTGACGATAATGTTAAAGAAGCTGAATTAAACACAGATAATTCCTCTCTTGACGATTTACCTTTGACAGTTGATTTTGATGCAGACAAACCCCACATAACAAACATCGATGAGTTACTGTCGCATATTTTTGATAAAAAAGGACCATCACAACCAAGCAATGAATAAATCTCTTGTCATATTACTAACAATTGCTTTAGCTTTTGTTATTGTTTTTGTATTTTGGATCGCAAAAAGCGCATTTAATAACGATCTCCAAGCAGAAGAACCGAATGCAAACGTTCCCTCTAATTTTGCTTCAAATACAAACGAAGACTTTTCCGTAGAAAGTAGCGAAGAGGAATCGAGTTTAACAGAGCAACTTGAAAGTTACGAATCAGAGCCTTTTCTTGAGGAAACGCTTGCTATAACAGAAAGCCTCGAGCACAAGAACGACGATATAGAAAACACACAACCTGAAGAATCAAATTCCATTGACTTGGAGGCTTCCGATCAAATTCCCGAAGAAAAGCTTTTACTTGACAAATATATTGGCATTGTCAGTGATGGAGTCTTCAAAATTACAATTACAAAACAGCAACAGATCGGTGGGTTATCTATCCCTGTTTTGACATCCATCTGGTATGGGGACGGATACGTAAATATTGTTGAAGCAGAAATGCATAATATTTCTTCCGAGATGTTTATTTTAGGTGACAAGGCTTATCTGCTTAACATTGCTGAAAACTACGCCGATCTTATTTGCTCAAAAGATATTGAAATTCCAAATATCGAACTAAAAGAGCTGACATACATTAAATGTGGCAGTGCTACTGTTGGCTCGTCAGTCTTTTACTACGAAAGGTATAAAACAAAAGATAAATCTATTGTTGATTTCCTATTTGTCGGAGAAGAGCTGAAAAAAGTTAAGGTGTATAAAAACGATACTGATTACGAGCTTATCGGTGTTGAAATTTCAGACAGTATAAATGATGGTAGAAAAGAATTACCGGACGACATAAAAATAATCGACAGACGATAATAACAGTACGGAGTGTATTATGATAAGCAATTCTCTTATAGCATTTGCAAACTCTTATGAATTTACAATTAAGAAAAATTACGCCTTTGGCGTAATCGACAATTACCTTGTTACGGTATATAACAGCGGTAGCAAAAAAACAGCATTTATTAGCTGTTGTTTTCCGACAAAAGAAGAATGTGAAGAAGACAATAGTTTGATAAGTACTTTCGAATTTCAAAGCGAAATAGGAAAGCTTATCGATTCAGGCTTTCCAGAGCTGTCCAGCTATCAAATCTCAATAGATTCTGTCTCTTTTTCTACCTCTGCAGAGTTAATGTCTTTTGATAAAGCTCTCGTTGCATTACTAAAATTACTTAATAATAAAAATATACCTGGATATGATACTTGTGTTGAGTGCGGCAATAGAAACGGCAGCGGTGCAAAATTTGTTGCTACCAACAACAATGTTCATTTGTTATGCCAATCGTGCGCTGAAGAACATATCGAAAAGCTAGATTTACAAAAGAACACAAAACAAAAATCCAAGTGGATGCGCGGAACTTGTTTTGCCCTTTTGGGTGCTGCTTTAGTTTTTGTTATTTGCTTGGTTGTATTTATACTGTTCGTACCAACTGACGGTATTTTTGGCTTTAATGCTTTAGTTGCCTGCTTACCGCTCGTTGCCATACTTACCG
>JAZUQW010000047.1:0-4007 GCA_045605905.1 Eubacteriales bacterium | reverse complement strand
GCTTGGCCTCCGACTTAGGCTTTTTTTCAACATATACTCTGTAAACCATAGATTAGTCCTCCTTTAAAGCGTTTAATGCACGAGCACCTATATCACTACGATAAAAAGCGTTTTTAAAGTCAACCTTTTTTACTAAATCATAAGCCTTGTCTATAGCTTGTTTTAAGTTCGCAGCAGTTGCGGTAACGCCCAAAACACGGCCGCCGCTTGTTATAAGCTTATCTTCTTTTTGAGTTGCGCCGGCAACGTAAACATTATCGAGGATATCGTCTGCCATTGATATTTCATAACCTTTTTGATAGGAACTCGGGTATCCCCCTGATGCAACTATTACACAGCACGCACAAGCATCTTCAAACTCAACTGCAACATCAGACAAGGTGCCGTTCGTCACCGCTTGCATAACGGTAAGCAAATCTGTTTTCATAAGCGGCAAAACAACTTGAGTTTCAGGATCACCGAAACGACAGTTGTACTCAATAACTTTCGGGCCGTCGTCAGTAAGCATAAGTCCGAAATATAAGCACCCTTTAAAGCAACGACCCTCCTCGTTCATAGCGTGCATTGTAGGAACAAAAATGCGTTCCATGCACTCAGCAGCTACGGTAGACGTATAATACGGATTAGGCGCAATTGTGCCCATACCGCCCGTATTTAGGCCTGTATCATTATCGCCTGCGCGCTTGTGGTCCATGGAGGATACCATGGGCACTATTGTTTTTCCATCTGTAAACGACAACACAGAAACCTCGGGACCGGTTAAAAACTCTTCAATAACAATACTCTCGCCGCTCTTTCCAAAAACCTTATCGGCCATCATGGATTTAACTGCATCAAAGGCTTCGTCTCGTGTTTGGGCTATAATTACACCTTTGCCCAAAGCAAGACCGTTTGCTTTAATTACAGTCGGAATGGGAGCCGTTTTTAAATAATTAAGTGCCTTTTCCATATCGTCAAACACTTCATAAGCGGCTGTGGGGATGTTATATTTTTTCATCAGATTTTTAGAAAAAACTTTACTGCCTTCGATGATTGCCGCTGCTTTGTTTGGACCAAAACAAGGAATACCAACAGACTCAAGCTCATCAACACACCCAAGCACCAAAGGATCGTCCGGAGCTACAATCGCATAATCTATGCCTTTGTTAACAGCAAACTGTTTTATAGCATCAATATCGGTTGCACTGATATTTTCTATAAGCGCATCGTTTGCAATACCGCCATTCCCTGGCAAAGCATATATCTCGCTAATAACTTTATTTTCTTTAAGTTTTTTGATGATGGCGTGCTCGCGTCCGCCTCCGCCAACTACCATTATTTTCATCAAAAGCCTCCATTAGTGATGGAATAAACGCATACCTGTAAACGACATAACCATTCCGTATTCATTGCAACGCGCGATAACATCAGCATCCCTTAATGAGCCACCGGGTTCTGCAATATATTTAACGCCCGTCATTTTAGCGCGTTTTACACTATCATCAAAGGGGAAAAAGGCATCAGAACCGAGAGAAACACCATCAATGCTATCAAGGTAACTACGGATCTCTTCTGCAGTAAGAGGTTCAGGCCGTGTAATAAAATACTTTTGCCAAATACCTTCAGCGCAAACATCCTCTTCGTTCTTGTTTATATAACCATCAATTACGTTATCACGTTCGGGTCTGGAAAGTTCAGGCTTAAACGGTAAGTTGAGCACCTTATCGTGCTGACGTAAAAACCAAGTATCGGCCTTTCCACCCGCTAAGCGTGTACAGTGAATTCTTGACTGCTGCCCCGCACCAACACCGATAGCTTGTCCATCAACAGCAAAGCAAACAGAATTCGATTGCGTGTACTTAAGAGTAATCAAAGCGACAACAAGGTCTCTTGCGCCTTCATCGCTCAATTGCTTATTTTCTGTAACTATATTGGAGAGCAGTTGGGGATCAATTTTAAAATCATTTCTTCCCTGCTCAAATGTTATGCCAAACACCTGCTTTTTTTCTGATTTTTCGGGTACATAATTAGGATCAATTTTTACTATGTTATAGTTGCCCTTCTTCTTTGCTTTGAGTATTTCGAGAGCTTCAGGTTCGTAGCCGGGTGCAATCACACCATCAGAAACCTCGCCCTTTATCAACATAGCCGTGGTAACATCGCATACGTCGGAAAGAGCTATCCAGTCACCAAAAGAACAAAGTCTGTCTGTACCTCTCGCTCTTGCAAAAGCGCACGCCAAAGGAGAATTATCAAGCCCTTCAATATTTTCAACAAAGCACGCCTTTTTAAGCTTTTCGGGGAGAGGAATGCCAACTGCAGCGGAAGTAGGGCTTACATGTTTAAACGAAGTCGCTGCGGGAATACCAAGTGCTGCTTTAAGTTCGGAAACAAGTTGCCAAGAATTAAAAGCATCAAGAAAATTTATGTATCCGGGTTTGCCGTTAAGTATTTCAACGGGCAATTCAGAACCATCTGCCATGTAAATTTTGGAAGGCTTTTGATTGGGGTTACAACCATATTTAAGTTCAAAAGAGTTCATTTTCGTTCTCCTCACACATCATTAAACTTTTTGATTTTTGTTAATCATTCGATTATCAACTTTGCCTGTTTTTAAGTCGATATATCTTACATACAATGATATTTTATTTTGTTCATTTAGGGCATTCCACAAGCTATTTGTAAAAGCATCTATATCGTTATCTATCATAACCCTTTCAGGCTCACCACAAAAAGTGGGAATAGGATTTCCATCACAAATATAAGTGTGCAAAAAATGACCGAGTCCCGCCATAGCGCAATAGCTGTATGTAAATCTGTTACAAGCACTGCCCTTTTCGTCGGCACTTTTGAGAATACTCATTTCATAAGAAAAATCTTCGCCCGAAAATTCAAGTATACCACTAATGCGAGGAGTAAAATTAGGAGCATCCGGCTCAAACTCACGGCTTTTTAGTGACTCGCTAAAAGCTTTACCGGAAACAAGGCCATCGTAAACGGTATCGGTTTGATTACCGTTTGTTACTACTAAATAATTGTTATATTTTCTTATGGGAGAATAAATTATCAAACTGGGGTCTTCAACTGCAGACGCATCAAAAGGATGAATGATAACCTCGTCACCCTGCTCAACAAATACTCTGTTTCTACTATTATTGCTTCTTCCCATTATGAAGTACGCAACGCATGCTTTTGTCGCGTCGGGAGACTTGCCTATGACTATGCCCCTGCCTACATAAGAATTATCTCTGATTAGTTCGGGGAGATTATTGATTTCATAAATATTCATATGCTCAACCTTTCAAACCTAATATTTTTTTACTTACCAACTCTACTGCGCGTGGCAAAATTTTCCATTCAGCCTCTTGCATAACACGTTTTTGTAACGTTTCAGCAGTGTCGTTTTTTCTTATCTTTACAGCCTTTTGTTCGATTATTTCACCGCCATCGGGAATCTCGTTTACATAATGTACTGTAGCACCAGTTACTTTCACACCGTAGTCTAATGCAGCTTGATGAACTTTCAAGCCATAAAACCCCTTGCCGCAGAAGGAAGGAATTAAAGAAGGGTGTACGTTGATAATTCTTTTATAAAATGCTTTTGTAAACTTTTCGCTCAAGATAGACATAAAGCCAGCAAGAACAACCAAATCAATCCCCTTCTCATTCAGTAAGGAAATTAAACAGTCTTCAAAATCAGCTTGGTTTTTATGTTCGCTTTTTAATATAACCTTTGAATCAATGCCTGCATTTTTTGCTCTTTCCAACGCATAAGCATTAGAATTATTTGAAACAACAAGGGATATTGCACCGCTTTTAATTATGCCTGTACCTTGTGCATCGATTATTGCCTGCAAATTTGTACCGCCGCCTGAAACAAGCACAGCTATTTTAGCTTTTCTTTCGTTCATATTCCACCAAATCACTCGAGAATTATTTTTTCGGCATTATCACAAATCTCGCCGATAATATAAGGAGCTTCGCCGCTGTCTTTAAGAATACCAAGCGCTTTGTCGGCTTCTCCAAGT
>JAZUQW010000046.1:0-6887 GCA_045605905.1 Eubacteriales bacterium | reverse complement strand
TTTTAATGCAAGCGCTTAAGGATTCCTCATAGACCTTTTCCCTATTATTTATGCCGTGCTCCATTCGCGCCTTACGCACCTGCTGTTTTGTCAGCCCCTTGTTCATATCGGTGCCGAAATGGGCGGCAACCTCGTAGGCTTCCATCTCTGCAGGGTTAAATCCGTCCTTGCTTCTGCCGGCGCCGGGGGCTATTTGATATGTGTCTGTAGGTCTTGCAAGTTCCTGTTTTTTCATATATCCCCTTTCCCCCGACAATCAGGTGTTTTGCTAAATGCAAGCTACGGTCAGTTCACCGTTTTCGGCAGTGATGCTTACCGCGCTAACCGGTGTTTTATAGTTTTCTATAATCTTTGCGGCAACAGCATCTTCCACCTGGGTCTGTATAAGTCTGCGCAGATTTCTTGCGCCGTATTTTTCTGAATAACCCTTATCTGTCAAGGCTTCCACTGCGGCATCATCCCATACAAGCTGTATGTCTTTTTCTGCAAGCACTTCCTTAAGGTCGCCAAGCATAATTCCGCATATGGCCTTGATATTCTCCTTGGAAAGACGATTAAACACTACTATCTCATCCACACGGTTGATAAACTCGGGCCGCAAAAACTTTTCAAGTGCCCTCATAGTGCGCTCTTTGTCGCTTGTTGCCGCATCGGCGTTAAAGCCCGCGGTGGGCGATGTATTTGCAGAGCCCGCATTGGTGGTCATTATAATTACCGTGCTTTCAAAGTTTATCTCTTTGCCGTGGCTGTCGGTTATTCTGCCGTCGTCAAGTATTTGCAATAGGATGTTCATTACATCGGGATGCGCCTTTTCTATCTCGTCAAACAGCACCACGCTGTAGGGCTTGCGGCGTATTTTTTCCGTAAGCTGACCGGCATCGTCATAGCCCACATAACCGGGAGGTGAACCGATTATGCGAGATACAGAGTACTTCTCCATAAACTCGGACATATCAAGCCTTATAAGGCTTTCGGGGCTGTCAAACAGATAGTTTGCAAGCACCTTTACAAGCTCGGTCTTGCCCACGCCCGTACTGCCCGCAAATATAAAGGACACGGGCTTTTTCTTATAGGATATTCCTGCACGGCTTCTCTTTATTGCCTTTGCGACCTTGTTTATAGCCTCGTCCTGACCTATGATGCGGCTTTGCAGCTCTTTTTCCAATCGGTCGATTTTTGCAAATTCGTTTTCGGTAATACTGCTGGCGGGGATCCCTGTCCAAATTTCTATAACTCTTGCAATGTCGTCATCTGTAAGATACAGTTTATCTCTCTTTTTGGAAAGCTTTTTAAACTCCTCCTGCTTTTGGGCTTCTTCTGTACGGATATCCGCAAGCAGGCGATAGCTTTCTTCGTTTTGCTCGCCGCTTTCAAGCTCTTCTCTGCGTGCGGCCAAAGCCTCCAGCTCCTTATCCAAAGCCGCAAGCTTGTTGACCACGGGGGAATCCATGGCAAGGCGAGATGCCGCCTCGTCCATCAAGTCTATAGCTTTATCGGGCAAATAGCGGTCGGTAATATAGCGTTCGGAAAGCATTACCATACGGCGTATAAGACTTTCGGTAATCTTTATGCCGTGGTAATCCTCATAATACTGCTTGATGCCCTTAAGGATCTTTACAGTATCCTCAACGCTTGGCTCGTCTATCATAACCGGCTGGAATCTGCGTTCTAACGCAGAATCCTTTTCAATATACTTTCTGTACTCGGTAAGAGTGGTGGCGCCTATCATCTGAATTTCCCCGCGGGAGAGGGCGGGCTTTAAGATATTGGCGGCGTTCATACCGCCTTCTGCCGCACCTGCGGAAACCATGGAATGAACCTCGTCAAGCACCAAAATTACGTTGCCAAGCTTTTTCACCTCGTCAATAAGACCCTTTATGCGGTTTTCAAACTGACCTCTAAATTGAGTGCCCGCAACTATTGCGGTCATATCCATAAGGTGAACTTCTTTATCCTTAAGCTTGTAGGGTACCTTGCCCTCGACGATTGCGCTTGCCAATGCCTCTGCTACCGCGGTTTTACCTACGCCGGGCTCACCTATAAGACAAGGGTTGTTCTTTTGACGGCGGCAAAGTATTTGCATTACTCTGCCAAGCTCTTTCTCTCTTCCGACTATCTTGTCCAGCTTGCCTTCCCTTGCCTTTGCGGTAAGGTCTTGACAGAATTGGGACAGATGCTTTTTGTCGGACTTTTTCTTTTCCTCTGCTTTTTTCTCACCGGTCTGACCCTGCTTTTGCCCCTGTCCGCCCTGCATACGGGGGAACAAAGAGCCAAAATTTATTGCGGGCGCTCTGCCGATGTCATCATCGGCGTCGCCGTTTTCGTCATCATCGGTGGGCATAAGGGCAGAAACCTCGTCCATCATAGCGTCGAGGTCATCCTCGCTGATACCCATTTTTTCAATAATATCTGTAACGGGCTTTACGCCAAGCTCTTTGGCACATTTAAGACAAAGCCCTTCGTTAATTGTTTTATTTCCCTCCATACGGGTTACAAACACTACGGCAACCCTCTCTTTACAACGGGAACACATTTTTGTCATAACAAGTCAAGACACCCACGGGGGGCGCATACCTCCGATTTAATAAATTTGTTTTAAAGAATACCTGCCAAAAAATTGCCGCTGTCGAACAAGCGGTACAGCACCGAATTATCGGGATTGATGTTTGCTATCCACTCAATACCCATACCGCCTGCTATAGGTAAAACAAGCTTTAACACAAAGCAAAGCAAAAAGACTCTAAACACAGCCAATACCACACCTGCGGCGGCACCCAACGCTTTGTTTGCCTGTCTTAATACGGGCAGTGCAACCACCTTATCCAAAACTATTTCTATAATCTTTATGATAATTCTTGCGATTATAAATATTATCAAATATGCAAGCACATCACAGCAAAGCTTTACGCCGGGCTCGGTCAGATGTGCCTTTAACTGCTCTCTAACCTTTAACACACCGTCGGTGCGCCATTGGTCGTAATCTTCTTTTATATCTTCAAATTTGTCTTCCGCACCAAACACAAAGAACACCTGCTTTAACGACGCTTCCGCCTCGTTGCTTGCCTCTGTATTGAATATTTGCTCATAGTTAGCCTCGGTAACCGTGTTATCTATTGCGCTGTGCACCAAGCCTTCCATTTTATCGCCCACGGCGCTATCCTGAAACGCCGTGGAAACGGGAGAGCGAAAGGCTATTGCCACCACCAACGCCAAGGTAAAGCCCAATGTACCCAAAACTGTGCGCACAAAACCTCTCTGTACTGCCATAACAATTGTAAGGGCGATTATACCAACAATAATTATATCTATCATAGCCGTCATTCCGCGGATTCCTCCTTATCCTCTGTAAACAGGTCGCCAAAGTCCAACACCTCGCCGGTGCCCTCGGTCAAGACCAAAACCTTTTCTTTTTCCACCAACAACAGCTCCAAAACATCCGAAGGAACCGATGCGGTTCTTATTTCGCCATCAGAAAGGCGAACAATGTAAACTGTGCCGTCGCTTATTACAAACAAATGCTCATCATAACAGCGGGCAAGTCTGATACCTTTTTCATAGTTGTCTGCATACAAAAGCTTACCGCTTACGCCGTCATAAAGCTCGATAGTCTCACGGGCGCTCATGGTTGCCGAAGAATACATACTTATAAACCCACGGTCGTTTAAGCAGTAGTCGTCTATACCCGTAATGCCAAATTCAACAAAAGAAAGCTGAACGCCGCTATTATCAAAAAATCTGCAGCCCTTGTCGGTCAAAAGCATAAATCCATCATCGCCGTTAAAGCATACTTTGTAGGGATATTCCCCCGTATAGCTGATGGCGGCAAGAGTACTCTCGTCGTTAATAGAGTAAAGCCCCAACTCGGTAACAAAATTACCGTCCAACGCATAAACCGATGCGGTAAGCAATCTATCTGTGGTGTTGTTTATATCCACAGCCAAGGTGTATTGAGAGCCAAATGTGCGCTTATATATCTCCCTGTACTTGTCATCGTACACAAAAACCGAGCTTCTTGTGGTCTTTTCGGAGCTTACAACGGCAAAATAGCCGTTATCTGCAGCGGCCGCCCCACGGATGGCATAGCTGTAGTTTATGGTTTTTACCGTCTCAAGGGAGTTTTTAACAACAAACTCGGTACCGCCCAAGTCGTAAATATACATGTACTTTGCGCTCCAAAGCACTTTGGGGTCATCCATTTTTAGAGTAGAATCCGCAGACCTTCGGTCGCCGTTAAGGGCATAAACCGTGCTTCCGTTGCTGTTAACCACTGCCAAATCGCTTCTTACAAAGGCAAAACGGTTATCTTCGCTTTTATCGTAATACAAAACATCGTACTTGGTAAACTGAACATTGTCACCGCTTAAAGAGTTTGCCAAATACTTAAAGTTATCCATATTTATCTCATCGGTATGGAAAGAAAAGCCCCAAAGAACTATAACCAAAGTCAAAAGCAAGCACAAAAACTTACATACGGTAACAATAGTGCCCAATCGGCGGTAATGTATGCCGCTGTCACCATCTGCTTTTTTCTTTTTACTGCTGAATATGGAAAAAGCGCCCATTGCATTCCGCCTCCTTCACTAAAAAATGTTACTTAATACCTTCTGCCGTCATCTCTTTGATGCGGGCCTTCAGCTCATCCTCACTGTAGAAGACCTTATTTAAATACAGCCCCTCGGCAGGTGCGGTAGGACCCGCATCGCTACGGTTTCTGCTTTCTAATGCCCCATTTATATCCGTTCCCTTAAGCAATGTGCCCACCATTATACGCACCATATTGTAAAGAAATCCGTCTGCGGCTGTGTATATGCACACATAATCGCCGCGGCGCAACACCCTGAAATAATAAACCGTGCGTACAGTATCCTTGATTTTGCTGCCTGCGGACATAAACGCCCCAAAGTCGTGCTTGCCCTCAAAGGCTCTGCCGCGACTGTCCGCCGCCGCTACATCTATATGAAACGGATACAGGTGAACCAAGCCCCGCGTAAAAGGGTCTTTTATACGGCTGTTACGGATAACATACATATATTCCTTACCCAAGGCGCTGTACCTTGCGTGGAAGCCTTCCTCCGCTATCAGCGCCGAAGTAACGCTTATATCCTCGGGCAGATGCATATTAAGCGCCAGCGGAAGCTTTTCTGCCGCTATTTGCTTATCACTTTGTATATGGCACACATAAGCCAAAGCGTGTACGCCGCCGTCGGTACGGCTGCAACCCGTAACATCGGGTCGGTAACCAAAGACGCGCTCTGCGGCGTTTTGCACAAGTTCCTGTACAGCAGTAGCGTTTTTTTGCACCTGCCAACCGCTGTACGCGGTGCCTTTATAGGCTAAAGTTAAGGCATAAACAGGCATTATACTGTCACCCCATAGTTGTTTATGAAGAATATGCCCACGCAAACTGCCAGCATAACCGTAAAGAAGGCATAATCTCTAAAACAGCTTTTCATCTGCTTCATACGGGTTCTGCCCTCACCGCCACGGTAACAGCGACATTCCATAGCCTCTGCAAGCTCATCCGCGCGGCGGAAAGAAGATACAAACAGCGGGATAAGTATGGGGATAAGCGCCTTTGCGCGCTTGATAAGCCCGCCGGATTCCATATCCGCGCCTCTTGCCTTTTGCGCAGACATTATCTTATCCGTCTCCTCCACAAGGGTGGGAATAAACCTTAAAGCAATGGTCATCATCATAGCAAATTCGTGAACGGGTACCTTTATTTTTTTAAGGGGAGAAAGCAGCCGCTCTATAGCGTCAGTCAGGTCAAGGGGCGATGTGGTATAGGTTAAAATAACAAAGCTGCCGCATACCAAACAAATCAAGCGCAGCATCATAAAGCCCGCAAAGATAAGCCCCTCTTTGTATATCTTTATAAAGTGCCAGTGTACAAGCAGAGTTTTTCCGCTGTAAAAGAATATGTTTAGCACCGCCGTAAATATAAGAATAAATATTATTGCCTTTAGATTCTTAAGCACGATTTTTACGGGTATACGAGATACAGCCACCAAGGTTACGGTCACAATGCCCACCGCAAGGAAAGAAAAAGAGCTGTCTGCGGCAATAACGCCCACGATATACACCAGCAATATTAATATTTTAAACCGCGCATCGGTCTTATGCAACAGTGAATTCCCGGGGAAAAACTGTCCCAGCGTTACATCTTTAAGCATTTGCATCTCCGGTTTCTTGCTTTATTTTTTTCATAAGGGCGGTAATACGCTTAACGCCCGCCTCTACGGTATAGACTTCTGTATTATCTGCAAGGGCACGCTTGGTAAGCTCTACAAAAAGCTTTGTTACTTGAGGCAGGTCAAGAGAGGCTTCAAACAGCTTTTCCGCATCCCTAAACACCTCACCGGGGGTACCCTGCATATGGACTTTACCTTTATCAAGCACCACAATATAATCGCTGTACTTTGCGATATCCTCCATACTGTGAGATATTATTATCATGGTGCTTTTTTGGGTTTTTCTAAATTCCAAAAGGCCGCCTATTATTTCTTCGCGCCCTGCGGGGTCAAGTCCTGCGGCAGGCTCATCAAGGACAAGCACATCAGGTGTCATTGCCATAACGCCGGCTATAGCCGCTCTACGTTTCTCACCGCCCGAAAGATCAAATGGTGATTTCTCAAGCAGCTCGGAAGTAAGCCCGACTATCTGCGCTGCACTCAAAACACGCTTGTCAATTTCCTGCTTATCGAGCCCCATATTTGTCGGTCCGTAAGCAATATCCTTTGCAACCGTTTCCTCGAACAACTGATATTCGGGATACTGCATCACAAGTCCCACCTTGAATCTGATCTGCGCGATTTTCTTGGGGTTAGTCCAGATGTCCTTTCCATCAAGATAAACAGTTCCCGATGTGGGCCGCTCCAGACCGTTCA
>JAZUQW010000045.1:0-3622 GCA_045605905.1 Eubacteriales bacterium | reverse complement strand
CTCGGCGGTCTATATTATGTTATGGAAATAGGCAACTGGTCTAATGATGGGTTTGGCGATCGAGGTTGGTTGGCTATAGCACTTGTAATCTTTGCTGTATGGCGTCCTAATTTGGCTGTTTTAGGGTCAATTATTTTTGGTGGTCTGTATATAGCACATTTGTATATACCAAATATTTCTTCTTCCGCTCGTGAGCTTGTAAAAATGTTACCGTATGTTGTTACTATTATTGTTTTGATTGTTACGAGTTTGCGAAGAAAAAAGGAAACTCAACCTCCAGCACATTTAGGCTTGCCTTATTTCCGTGAGGAACGATAAAGAAGAATAAATTAAGCGGTATAAGCTGTTTTGCTTATACCGCTTAACATTTATTTGAGCTTGTTTTTACCGCATAAATCTTTTAAAATTTCACCTGCAATAACCATACCCGCAACCGAAGGAACGAAGGAAACAGAATTCACAATTTTGCCATTAGATTTTGGTGTTTCTTTGCTGTATACCACTTTAAGTCTTGATACACCTTCATCTTTAAGGCGTTTACGCATAACTTTTGCCAATGGACATACAGATGTGCTAAAAATATCAACACATTCAAAACAAGTAGGGTCTAACTTGTTACCTGTACCCATAGATGAGATAATTAAAATGTCGTTATCTTCACAGCACTTTGCCAACGCAACTTTTGAGTCAATGCAATCAGTAGCATCGGCAACATAATTTGGTTGATATTTACTTATGATGGCGGGTATATTTTCTCTATTGAGAAAAACCTTTTCTATTACGCAGTGCGCATTAGGATTAATTGAAAGCAAACGTGATTTTGCAATATCGGTCTTATTCTTTCCTATGGTTTCAACAGTACACAATAATTGTCTATTTAGATTGCTTGTATCAAAGGTATCGTTGTCAATCAAAACAAAGCTTCCCACGCCTGCGCGCGCCAAGCCTTCTAATATATATCCGCCGACACCACCAAGACCGCAAATCATCACTGTTGTGTCTGCGAGAATTTGTGGGGAATTCTCACCTAGAAGAAATAATTGTCTATTATACCTGTTAATCATTTGTGCTTACCCGTTAGTTCAACTATAGTTACGCCTGTATCCCCTTCGCCATATCGTCCACTTCTAAAAGACTTAATGCGCTTATCACCTTTCATATACCTCCATAGGGCAGAACGCAACGCGCCGGTGCCTTTACCGTGTATTAAGGTTACAGTTGTGTACCCTGCGGTAACAGCGCTGTCAAGATACCTGTCCACCATAAACCATGCGTCGTCACCCGTTTCGCCTCTTAAGTCTATTTCATTTTTGACACGTTCTCTTAAAGGAGTACTAACGGTTGGCGTTTTGAAGTTTTCGGGTATCTCGAGCTCCTCCGCTAAAAGTCGTAGGTTAGATATTGAAGTTTTGGTTTTAATAATACCTGCTTGAACTACGGCTTTCTTTCCGTCGATCGATACGATTACGCCTTTTTTGTTTATATCTGCCAATAAAACAGTATCGCCCTTTACAAGGGGGCGGGGGAGAGTATATTCTTCTTTTTCGTCAAGATATTCATTTTCTTTATTCATATCCTGACTGCCGTTCTTTAATGCATTGCGAATATCGGCACGAGATTTTTCAAGCCTATCTTTTGCATCGGCCTTATCTTTATCTTTTTGCAATCTTCGTAATTCATCAAAAATAAATTCGCTTGAAGCTTTTGCGCTTGCAAGAATAGCATTTGCTTGTTCTCTTGCACGTGAAATTTCTCGCTCGCTGCGTTCTTCCAATAACTTGACCCGTTCTTCAGCCTCGGCCATTCTCTTTTGAGCAGCGGCTTTTTCTAAAGCAAGAGCGGCCCTCTCTTTTTCCATTTGATTCTCGGTCGCTTCGAGTTTGGAAAGGACATCTTCAAACTTTCTATTATCATCCTTCATAAGTGCGGCGGCAGCATTAATTATTTCCGTAGGGATACCCAAACGAGCGGAAATAGAAAATGCATTGGATTTACCGGGCAGACCGGTTATAAGGCGATACGTGGGTTTTAATGTCTCTATATCAAATTCACATGAGGCGTTAAGAACATCCTCGTTTTCTAAAGCATAAAGCTTTAATTCTGAGTAGTGGGTTGTCGCGGCAGAAAGCGCGCCGTTCCTCTTAACGTGTTCTAATATCGAAACAGCAAGGGCTGCTCCTTCAATCGGATCGGTGCCTGCGCCAAGCTCATCAAATAAAACCAAACTGTTCTCGTCAAATGTTTGCAGGATTGTTGCAATATTTACCATGTGTGCAGAAAAAGTAGAAAGAGATTGTTCTATGCTTTGTTCGTCTCCGATATCAGCTAATATGTTTGAAAATATAGGCAATTCAGAGCCATAGAGGCATGGTATGTGCAATCCGCATTGCGCCATTATTGCCAATAGTCCAATTGTTTTTAATGTTACGGTTTTGCCACCGGTATTGGGCCCTGTTATTATTAAAGATTTTTGATTGATGCCATATTCAAGACTTATAGGTACAACTTTTTCAGCATCTATCAATGGATGCCTTGCTTTAATCAGTTTAATATTTCTGCCTTTTTTTGGAACAATTGCTGCGCATCCGTCAATTTCGTATGAATATGCTCCGCGCGCAAAAATGCAAGCTAAATCAGTCATTACCTTGCAATTGAGGGTTAACTGATTTATAAATCTAACAACCTCGTCTGTCAACTCTGCTAAAATTCGGCTTATTTCTTCCTCTTCTGCAGATTTTAGCTCTCTCAAACGGTTGTTAGCTTCTAAAACGGCAAGAGGTTCTATAAACAGTGTGGCACCGGAAGCAGAGGTGTCGTGTAATAGACCTTTAACCTCGTTTTTGTATTCTGCCTTCACTGGGACAACATATCTTCCGCCTCTGATGGTAACAATGTTCTCTTGCAAATACTTGGATTTATGTCCGCTTGTGTATCCAGATAGAATATCACGAATTGTATTTTCTGTTTTTTTAATCTCACGTCTGATTTTAAATAAAGCATCGCTGGCGTCATCAGAAATCATATCTTCGCCAATGATAGCACTTGAAATTTTCTTTTCTAAAAAAGGGTTCTCTTGCAATAAATCAAAATATGTGTTTAAGCAACCGCAGTCTCCGCCTCTGTATTTTAATAATGATGCTACCGATTTTAGGTTTGAAGCTACAGACAATAGTTCAGAAGCAGAAAGAACGCCGCCTCTAACAGCTCTGTCAAGAATAAATGTAATATCCTTTGCGCCGCCAAACGGTGGGTTACCTTTAACCACTATCATTTCTTTGGCTTTAGTGGTTTCATCGGTGAGGCGTTTAACAACGACGTAGTCGTCTGAAGGCATTATTTCCATAAGTGCCTTGCGTGCTGTCTCTGTTCGAGAAAGTGAAGCTAATCTTTCTCTTATTTTGTCAAACTCAAGTGTAAAAACTGCCTTCTCAAAGCTGTTCATTTGTGCCTCCTTTTACGGGGTTAAGGCCCTTAAATGATTTGTACAACGGCAAAGATTTTGGTTCGTACTCTAATCGTCTCAATAGATACTTTTCGCATATTTCCGAAAGTGTGCTTAATGTCTGTTCGTCTGTTTTGAAAGAAAATAAGTTGTATTTTTCTGCATTTACAACGTTTTCGC
>JAZUQW010000044.1:0-2082 GCA_045605905.1 Eubacteriales bacterium | reverse complement strand
GACTATATTGCCCTTTCTAATCAGGAAGGCACCATACATTCCTTGCGTTTTGTTTGGGCGGGCCTTTTGAGAAATGCGGCAAAAATAGTGGTTACCATTACCGATGATACAACAGGCGAGGTAGTGTTTGAATGCGTTGATGACGACGTAAGAAAATCCTATGGTGACGGCGGCTCTATATACCCCGCTAATATTGAAATAGAGTTTGATACCCAAGACTATAACCTTGCCAACAACAGTGAGTACACCGTAAAGCTTGTGGGATATATGGATTACGGCGACGGCGCACTTACCACAAACAAAAACAACACCTTTGAGTTTCCTCTTACCGTAGACTTTGAGGCCCCTACACTTCAGGATGTTGAGTTTTACTATGAGTACGACAACACAGAAAAGATTAACCGCTTGTACGCAAAGGCTGCAATTTACGACAACCACTTTGCAATGGCGGCACAGCTTGGATATGTAACCATGGAAACCGATGCGGACGGTAACGAAAGCTCTATTCTTAAAGCTTTTGAGCAGTATCTTACCCCCATTTACTCCAAGCGCAACGATACCACCTATGTGACCTTTGAGCTTACCGATTATATATACGAGCTTAAGGACACAAGCCTTGTTAACCGCAAGACCTTTGTTTTAACCTGTTATGACTATGCGCTTAACATCGCATCTTATGAAGTTGGCTTACCCGATAACTATGTAGACTTTTTGTTTGAAGGCTTTGAAAACGGGCTTACTATGAGTCCTAACGAGATTTTCAAGTTAGAGCCCCTTAGTTACCCCAACAGCGAATGGGTAGAGCTTTTAGAGTTTACCTCTCAAAAGACTTCTGTAGCAAAGATAGTTAATAACAAAATAGTTGCGGTTGCACCCGGTGTGACCCAAATTATGGCAAGAGACCCCGAAAGCGGAAAGAGTGTTAAATTTACGCTAACCGTATTAGGCGAAGGCGACGAAGGCTATATGAGATACGATAAGCCTGTTGCCGATATATTCCGCTTGGACGGCTACGATACTCTTAAGGCATACTACGTTGTGGATAACGACGAAAAGGATATAGGCGATACAGGCGATACCAGATTCTTCCAGGGTAATTACAACTTGTCTATGTACCCTTCCGAATCGGTACTTCTCAACTACACTCTTGATGCATATTTCCCCAAGGATACAATCGTAGTGTTTGAGACCGGTAACGAAGCTATAGTAACAATAAACGAAAGCGGCGTTGTTACAGCTGTATCCGAAGGCTTGGCTTCCATCACCATAAAGCTTACCATGGACGGAAGAAGCACCTATTATTCTCAAACCGTAACAGTTGAGGTTAAAGACCCCTATATCACTAACGGTGGTAGTCTTACTCACTATTACGGCAACGGCGGCGCAGTTGCCATACCCGAAGACCTTTCGTTACGAGAGATAGGCTCATTTGCTTTCTCTAATTTTGAATACGTGCTTAAGACAGAAGAAGAGCTTGCTTTTGACGATGCCGAAACCTCTAAAATGTGGTATATAGGCGACGCTACCGTAACCAAGGTGGTTATCCCCGAAGGCGTGGAAAAAATCAACAGCTATGCTTTTGCAAACCTTACTGCTTTGGAAGAAGTAGTATTCCCCTCCACCCTTGAGTCTGTAGAGTACGGTGCTTTTTATGGCTGTACCTCCCTTAAGAAAATCAGCTTTAGCGGTGACAACAACCTTAAGATAATTAACCAAAACGCGTTTGAAAACTGTAACCTGCAAGGTGACTTGCGCTTGGATTCTATCTGTATTGTTTCTGACTACGCCTTTGCGGGCAACAAAGAACTTAAGAGCATTTATTTATCCGATACCCTGCTTTCTATAGGTCAATATGCCTTTGCAGGCTGCAAGAATCTTTCTGAAGTGACCATCGATGCAGACAAGGTTAAATACGGCGCTTACGCGTTTACCGACTGTGAGGCACTTAAAACCTTCTACGTAAACGCTTCTGTACTTCCCGAAGGTATGTTTTACGAATGTGAAGCCTTGGAAACTATCACTATAGGACCCGAGGTTAATGATATTGGCGAGTTTGCCTTTAGAGATACCGCAATAAACACC
>JAZUQW010000043.1:0-6018 GCA_045605905.1 Eubacteriales bacterium | reverse complement strand
GAGGTGATGCCGGTTTTAACGTCATCAAGTTCAATAATGAATTCACTACCGTTAACGGAATCGTTTTCAACACCGTTTGTGAGAAGTTCGGTATATACGCCGTCAACAGTTGCATCTTTTTCTTCTGCTATGTTGGTACGGTCGTGGTCGTCAGAACCGGATACCATAACTTCATCCACATATACGCCTTCGCAATCGGTATCGTAATGGAAGGTTACCTTTATGTAACGACCGAACGCGCCGTCTATGATAGGAGCGAATTTAGCATCATCGCTGAAGCTGAATCTGCCGGTAGATGCATCGTAAACATAGCTGGACTGCTGAACAACAGACACATATTGCCAGTCAGCATCATCAAACGCTGCACCTTGAGAAAGGGTGGGAACGTAAACCTTGGAGGAAACCTCGAAGGTAATTTGGAAGGGAAGAACGTTACCCTTCTTATAGAAGGAAACGTCAAACTCTGTAAGAGAATAGTAAATGTCGCCAAGGTCGATAATCATATAGTCATAGCTTTGATTATCGTTATTGAATGTAAAGTAGTAGTCAGAAACAGAGCCTGTACCGTCATAGATTACGCCGTCGGTCATCTGATTATTGTTGGTTACGCCTGTTGTATCATCAAGGGTGTAAACCGCTGTGAAGTGCATGTTAGCGGAAACCTCACCAGTAGTGGGAATACCCACATTACCGTCGCCGTCAACCCAATGACTAAAGTAGTAAACGGTACCGTTTGCATCAGTATAAGGCAAAGCAACAACGTTTGCCACCGCACCGAGAACTTCGTCGGAGGTCCAAGCGGCACCCATATATACACCGAATTGTACCTGTTGAGAGGTCTGGCCGGAAGATTTAAGCAAAGCACCATCAGCCGCACTAAAGGTTACAATGTATTTGGGTGCGTAATATACAGCCAGTTCGGTTACGCCATCGAACCAACCACTTGCACTGGCAGTTACAGTAATGGTGTAGTAGCCTTCACCAACAGCAAATGCTGTAGAGTCCAAAAGGAGCTGACTTGTAGTAAGACCGGTCGCAACAGTTACCGTATCACCGTTCTTATCGGTAACCGCAACGCTGTAGGTTATGATGGTGCCGTCTTCATCAACAGTTACATCGTCCCAATCAAGGGCAGTGTGTACACCGATTTCCTGCTCATTATAATGAGAGGTAATAACAGGTGCATCAAGCTGTGCAGACTTAACACCGTTAATTTCTATTTCTGTAAAGTAAGTAGCCCAAGAACCTTGAACATCGATGAATACATATTTACCTGTTTGAGCACCTTCAACGCTGTATACAACAGTCGTACCATCATAAGCTGAAGATGCTACATCCTCACCAAAGCGTACTGCATCCCCTATCGCATCGGTTTCACCCACACTTACTGTGACGGTTCTGCCGCTTGCAGAGGTATACACGTTAACGCTGGTAACATCAACTCTTGATTTAAGCTTGTAAATAAACCTAACTGTTTGCGTACCGTAATCTCTGGTTACACCAACAAAGTTGCCTGTCGAACTGGGAGCAACATTGCTTATTGTACCGTCGTTAAGTTTACCGCTGTGGTAAGAGGTCCAAGAAGTAGAACCGCTTGTAAACTCTTCCATATAACTGTATTGGTCACCAAGTGCGCCTTTGTAGGAGCCGCCGTTTTCTTCAAGCGCCCAGTTCTTTTCGGTAGTATCGGGGCCTTCTGCAACACCGGTATAGCCGTTAATTACAACTTCATCCATATAGAAAAGCTGTGTTGCGGAAGTAAAGGTACCGGTATTGTTATCAATGTTTATCTTTACGTATCTGTAGCTTCCGGAGGGAGCGGTAACACTGTTCTTATATACAGGGTGGGTTGTTGCATTAGAAGCGGATTGAGGCAAAGTGCCATCTGCCGTCCAAGTGCCATTAACGCCGGAAGACCATGTGGAATTATCACCGGAGAAATAATACGTTACGGTGAAATTACCTACGCCGGCAGCATTACCTCTACGAGGATTTCTGAAATAAATGTCCTTTAATGAATAAGAGGAGCCAAGGTCAAACACGATAGTCATACCATTGGGTTGTTCCGCTTTTTGGTACCAGCCTAACCAACGGTAAGGAACAACGCCGTTGGTATATATTGCGGTTACGCCGTCATTAAGTTTACCTTTTGCGAACACGCCCTTTGTATTACGGTAGCCTGTACCGCCTGCCGCAATAGAGGTTGTTGAAAACTTAGCTGCGTCATAATTAGGAACTTCATAGTCTATTGCCATGGTACAGCCTTCTGTTCCGTCGGCATAGCCTATGTTTTCACCGGGGAGCATATCATAATATGCGTATGTACCCATAGGTGCAAGGTTGGTAATTTCGCCACCTGTAGGTGCAGATGCGGGTTCGGACCCCATTACCTCAATTTCATCCATATACAAACGAGGCAACGAAGAATCTGTAGAAATAGTGAATCTTACATATCTTATATCTTTGCCTGTTGTTGTGCATTGATATGTATACGCTTTACGTGTATTAAGGGTCGTAGCGTTGTGATGGATGCTTCTTGAGGTTTCGTTCGCCAAAATGTTGACATCATTAGTCCAAGTGCTACCGTCAGAGCTATATGCGACATTGAGCTTGGTAGGTCTGTTGCTGGAAAGGGCAGTATCCCAGAACAAGTCAATAGAAGCACTTGTAACATTGTATTTGCTTGCCAAATCGACAATAACCGTATAATCGGTTAGTGTGGAGATATAGCCTACATAAGTGTTTAAAACGCTAGTAGAAGTAAAACCCGCTCTATATTCAGCATAATCACCGTCGGTCAAAAGGCCGGTGTGATAAGCATTAGCTGTACCGCCATCAGAATAAGAAGAATAAGGAGCTACGGAATATTTGTATTTTTTACCCAATGCAATGTTAGAGTCTGCTTTAGGCTGGATAGAGGGAACATCTGTATTGGTTGCCTTGGTTTCGGTATCGGCAATTACGTTGGTAGCAGAAGAAGAAGGAGCTTCGGACGCCCAATAGAGCTTACCAACCGTGATGTTACCCAATATTTCATAATAACCGGAATCATAGGTCTTATAGCCTGCAGTCTTCCAAGAAATAGTGTTCCAAATATCGGTGTTGTTAACATCACCGTAATTGTCTCTGCCGAGAAGATCTGTATTCTGCAAGAAGTTTGCATGGTATGCTGCGGTTGCACCGTCAGCCTCGATAGAGTCTATGTACTGACCGCCGCGAACATCCAAGCGAGAAATGGCAAACCAAGTACCCCACTTACCTGTGGAGGTGTAAGCGGAAGCTATCGCGCTGTTGCTTATATCGGAGTACAGAGTTATCTTTACGTAAGCCGCTTCTACATCGGAAGCATCTGCGGAGGTAAGAGGAATATATTCAGTAACAAATTCGGCATCACCTGCGGAAACGGTACCGTGGTTTACGTATACCTTGCCGCCAACTTCTGTCCAAGTTTCTTCACCGGATTTTTGAACGGAAACAACGATGGATGAAGGACGGATAGCGTCTGTATCCACAGCAAAGGAAAGCTCAACCCCGGTGATAACGCTGTCGCCGAAGCCTATAGAGTTATTAGCCATATCTGCGTTAAGGTTAACAACCAATTCAACAGGAACAGAGGTTGCACCGAGAGCAGAAACTGCAACAAAGCGAGGATCGGTTATCCACATACCGGAGGTATAGTTACCTTCAAATCTGTTTGCGCCGACAAGGCCTTCGTTAAGAACGGCAACGCCGTCACGAGCTACGGTATCAGTCTCATTTTCAGAACCTACAACGTAGATTTCGTCAAGCCAAAATTCAGAGCTGTCCATATCGGCAAAAGTGAACTCAAGTTTGACAAATTGAGCATCAACCGCACCGATGGTTTCACCGAATCTTGTCATATCACCGGAAACTTCGCTGGACTCGTCTGCAAAAATGGTACGAACAGAAGTACTGTTTGTCATATTACGGCCGGAAGAGTAAACACCGTTAGCACCTGCATAGCTAACGATAACACTTTCAGGTCTTGCGTTAGCGGAAGAGGTTACAGCAAAGAAAGCAACGTCAAAGAATACGCCTGTTACTGCGGGAACTTCAAAGCCCATGTTAATGATAACGGTAACTTTAGAAGCGCCGTCGCTAACTTGGTGAAGCTTGATCATATTAGCATCGCCAACATATTCTGCACGGATACCGTCGGTAAGGAGAGTATCTTCAACACCATCGATTGTAACGCCGGCACCTTGGGAAAGGAGAACCTGGTCACCAATGGTAACAAGCTTACCTGCGGAAACGCTTTCGTCATAGCTTTCGGAATTGCCTGTATATACTGCATCATCATCGGCAGCGAAAACGCCGGAAGCGCCTGCACCACTATGATTATCCATATCTATATAGCCGGAGCAAAGAGAGGAGATTTTAATGTTATAAGAAGTATCGTCAGACAAAACGCCTGCAGGGATAGCCTGAGTATCTTCACTGGTAGTGAAGGATTTTACTACAGTGCCATCTGCCTTTTCAATAACGATATCATATCTGTCGGCACCTGCAACGGCGGACCATTCAATATTGAAGGCGTGTTTTGTAGAAACCTCGTCACCTATAACAGGATAGGTAATAACGGGGTTTGAAAGAGCGGTTTGATACACAGCAACGGTGGAGCCTGCGGGGAATTCCACATCACCGCTGATGCGCAAATAGCGAGCCGTTGCAGCTTCAAATACCAAGCTTACGTTCTTGGCATAATCATCGTTATCAACGATTTTAGTATCTGCAACCGCTTCAAACCACTGGTCTTCTTGAGACTTGGTGGTTTGGACGCTAAAGGTTGTGGGCACAACGGTATTAGCGGGGAATTTTATAACCACGCTATCAATATCGTCATAAGCGGCACCAAGGTCCACAACGGTTTCAGTACCGGAAAGGCTTACCGAAGAACCAAGCTGTTCGCGCGCAAAAACATAGTTTTCTGCTACGTATTCTGCAATCCAGCGGGTCATAACGCTAAAGCCATATTCACCGGGGAATACGCCGTCTAAAGAGTCTGCCATATATTTAGCTTCGCCCAAAAGTTTTACTTTACCGTAGATAGACAAAACGTCCACATCTGTATCTTCGGCAACCTCAACTATAGCGTTGACAGTCTCTTTAAGTCTGTTGGTGATATTATCACCGGCTGCAACACCCTCGGGAGTCCATAAACCGCTATGAGTAGCGTAGTACATATCTTCGCCATACTCGGTAACAGGACCGGGGGTAACCAACAAAACGTCTATACCCTTTTCCTTGAAAGCTTCTACCGCGCTGGTAATCTGGGTTTTGAAGCTGGATATAGTCGTAGTGCTGTCTTCAACGCACAAACGAGTACCGCTTGCAAATACAACAAGGGAAACGTCTGTTGTTGCAGTGGCAGCCAAAAGATTCTGTATACCGTTTGTACCGGGATACAGAGTTACCTTTGCATTATCACCCAATGCATCCTTTAAGTCTGCACTGATATCTGTTGAACCGAAACCGTCACCAACAAGGGCAATTTCCCCCGTAATTACGGAATAATCGGTGTTAGAATACGCGGTATTGGTGTGCAATGCATCTTCATTGCCGCTGTCGTCACCTGCTGCAGATGCGAAGAGGGATGCAAAATCCATCTCCGTAAGCATGGTGACAAACAGAGAGAACACCATAATTACCGCCAAAAATCCAGCCAGTACGCGACCGGTTGTCTTTTTGATAGTTCTTTCCATTTTTCTCTCTCCTTTTGCGATAAATTGCTTAAGCTGAACACGTATTTAATCAAAGCCGTTGTATGCCTATGGGTACAGAGACTCCTATACATATTCACGTACATTATATCTTTTTGTTTGTCAAATGTCAATATCAAATTTTCAATTTTGTATTTTTTTATTTTGATATATCGACAACTTGTGAGGAACACAAGAAAAATCCCCCATTAAGGGGGATTTATTTAATGAGCCATATATGCAGTTAAAGTATTTTCCAAAAGCATCGCCCTGGTCATGGGACCCACGCCGCCCGGCA
>JAZUQW010000042.1:0-3426 GCA_045605905.1 Eubacteriales bacterium | reverse complement strand
CTACTGCATCTGCTAATTCTCTGCCACGCTTAAAGTCAATAGAGCGAGGATATGCACTTGCACCTGCAAGTATTAACTTAGGCTTATGCTCAAGCGCTAAAGCGTACATTGCATCATAATCTATACGTTGTGTTTCTTTATTAAGACCATAAGGTATAATGTTAAAGTATTTACCGGAAATATTTACAGGAGAACCGTGGGAAAGGTGGCCGCCATGAGCAAGACTCATAGAAAGGACAGTGTCACCGGGGTTAAGAAGTGCAAAGAAAACGGCAAGATTTGCGTTGGCGCCGCTGTGTGGCTGAACATTTGCATGTTCTGCACCGAAAAGCTTTTTAGCACGTTCCCTTGCTATCTCTTCAACCACATCAACATAGCCGCAACCGCCATAGTATCTTTTGCCGGGATAACCCTCGGCATACTTATTGGTAAGAACGGTACCTGCCGCAAGAAGTACTGCGGGGGAAACAATATTTTCGGAAGCTATAAGCTCAATATTATGACGCTGTCTGTTAAACTCATCATTGCAAGCGGCATAAATTTCCGGATCAAAGTTTTTAAGCTCATCAAAAAACATACTTAAACATCCTCCTACAGGCAATATTATTTTTCAAATGACTACTTACTGCCATTATAATATTATAGGTTATTTTAGCATATAAGCCAAAATAAGTCAACCGCTTTTAACTTAAAAGTAATGTGCCACTCTTCCAAAAAAATTGCCAAATAGCTTTAATCTTTTGACATCAAAAACAAAAGGACGGCTTCTTTACAGAAACCGTCCCACAAAACACTATTAAATCTATGCGCCAAGGTATTTTCTTACAGATGCATAATCGGTAGTTGTAATATTGCCGGATTGGTCAAAGTCACCGGCTTTAGCATAGAAACCGCTGAAAACATTGTTGCCGTTTATGGAAGCACGAACTGCTAAAAGGTCAGCAGTACTTATCAAACCATCACAAGTAACATCGCCCTTGATGACAACAGTATAACTTTCGGCAACGGCGCCTTCGATAACCAAGTTAACCGTATATCCTGTTGCAACCACAGCGTTTGTAACCTCTGTGCCTGCAAGGTCGTAAACCTTTACATACTGGGAATCTTCGTTGAATTTTGCCGCTAATGCGCTACCGGTCACGCCAAGCTCTGTCCCCATTAAACAGTCATCTTCGTAAGAAACGGTATCGTCTTTAATGGTTAAAGCTTGGGGATAAAGAGGCACGCCGCCGTTTACTAACACGTGACCGTTGCCACGAATGGTGTTGTTATCAAAATAAACACCGCAAAACTCAAGCTTGTCGCCCACGGATATCTGTTGGCAATAGCTGTAGTTGGTATAAGAGGAATGAATGATCCACAATACGTTTTTACCGCTTACGGTTACGCTTTTAGAAGCGCCGTATTCATAAATTGTGTCAACCGTGTAGGTGCCGTCAGCGTTAGGAGAGCACATAAAGCCACGCCAATAAACCGAGGTAAAGGTAGAGGTGTTAGCCGAAGTCCAAACAGTGCTGGTGCTTTCAGAGGTGGAGCCGTTAATAGCGGCGATCGGAATATACTCAACACCTGCGGGATAACCTACCCAAGGGCCTATCATAACGGTAGCGCTTGAAGAAGCAGAAGTACTGCCATCGGTGGCACTAACGGTAATGCTGATATATTTACCGGAGCTTTGTGCGGGTATGGTGAAGGAAGTACTGCTTGTTGTGCCGGATGCGATGGTATTAGCAGTGGTTGCACTCATTTCACCTTTATAAAGTTTAGCAGAATATGTGTAGCTTGTAGCATTAGAAACCGCACCCCAAGAAACTGTCATGGTAGAACCGTATGCAAGCGTACTTGCAGCAGAAATAGCGGGAGCGGAAACTGCTTGGTCGCCACCGTCAATAAGATAAGGAGAGTAAACGTAACCACTTACACCGTTATGAGAAATGTACGCCCAGTTACCGGAAATACTTTCAACCTTAACGAAAGTGCCTGTATTAACAGTGCCTACTATAGAACCGGAAGAAGACGCGGAAGCACGAATGTTTAAAAACCCGTCAGAACTATTAACCTTACTGTACTTACCAACCTCTACATAAAAATCGCTGACTGCGCCTTTAGGAGCAGATGAGTAAGTACACAAACCGAAAGGCGTGCTGGAGGTTGTTCTCTTTTCAGACCAAATAAGGTCAAGAGTGTAATAGTTGTTTGTGCGAGAAGAGCTGTTGGGATCATTAACTCTGATATAAGTTACACCATCAACAATTTTTATACCCGAAAGTACTATGTAGTGACCGCCGGATGTAAATGTGCCGGGACCCATAAGAGCAATTACAGGATTGCCTGCCTTAAGGCCGTTGATAATCTCATTTTTTGTGCCAACCCAAGTAAGAGTAACGCCGTAATTGGAGCAAAGCTTTTTAACGGCACTATAGGACAAACCACTGCCTGTATAATATCCGTTATCGCAAGCCCATTTAAACAAAGTATCAGGGTTTTGGCTTGTGTTGCCGGTGAAATACTCTACAACCATAGAAGCACTTGCTGCGCCGCAGCCTGAAGATGAGGTAGATTTGCCTACACCGCTGCTTGTGGTATAGCGTACTGTTTTGTAGTTGTATTGGTAATCAACCGGAACGCCAAGCTTACGTTCAATAGTTACGGCGGCACTTGCCTGTATCACAACAAGAGGAACAAGCATAAATGCTGCGATTAAAACTGAAAGAACACGAATTGCTGATTTCTTCATAAGCACTTACCTCTTAATATTAATATATACAGATTAATTATATCTCTTAACAATCTTCACGTCAATAGACATTATGGCACAAATCGAAGCCTAAAAAATGTGCAATTTTGCCATAATCGGTTGACATACAGTGTTTTTTGGAGTATAATTTTAACAGGAGAATGCGCGATGAATATTACAAAAGCACTTTTTAAAATGCAGGACGTTGAATACAAAAGCTTTCAAAGCAAGCTTTTGCCCACAATAGATTCGGACAAGATCATAGGAGTTCGTACCCCCGTACTGAAAAGCTACGCTCTTAAACTACAGGGCACTTCAGAAGCGGAAGTGTTTTTGTCATCACTTCCCCATGAGTACTACGAGGAAAACAATTTGCACGCCTTTTTAATCATGAGCAAAAAGGACTTTGATTTCTGCTTGAAGCTAACAGATGCGTTCTTACCTTTCGTCGATAATTGGGCTACCTGTGACAGTTTGCGTCCAAAATGCTTCGGTAGAAACAAAACGCAACTGTTAAAATCGATAAAGGCGTGGCTTATAAGTGAACACGAATACACTGTGCGTTTTGCAATAGAAATGATGATGATACATTTTCTCGACGGCGATTTCAATATAGAATACATGCATGCTGTTGCAAGAATTAAAAGCAAGCAGTACTACATAAATATGATGATTGCATGGTATTTTGC
>JAZUQW010000041.1:0-6152 GCA_045605905.1 Eubacteriales bacterium | reverse complement strand
AAGCCCCGCCATACGGCGGGGCTTTTCATTATATACATAAGTTCTCAACAATGAAGTCAGCGGGTGGAGTTTTCCCAAACAGGCATCCGCAGGAAACGGTATATCCCTACGCGGTCACCAATTTCCAATATCTTTAGGTCGCCCTTATAAACAAAAACAAATTCACCGTAGCTGCCGTTGTCAAAATCAATCCCCAACGTAACCTCCGTAACCTCCGCCGCCGCATATGTAGTTGCCGTTCCGCATGCGCCGCCATGGGCCCTTATCTGTGTTTGTCTAAAGTTTTTAATAGCTTTAACGGTGCCAAACCTTCGCCTCGGTTTAAAAAACATATACACCTTCGAAACTATAACACTTATGACAAACCACGCCACATATAGCGCATAATAAGTATTGCTGAAACGACTGTATTTTATGGTTGACCACATAAATACCCCCAGCAATATGCAAGATACAGCCATAGTTATAAGAGAGTTCCGTTCTTTTACAAATTGGTCCCTGTTGCCCTCGTAATTCTTGTACATAGGCGTTTCCTTTCCGACTGCTTTTTTGCAACCAAGTTGGTATCTGTAATTATATTATATACTGTGTTAGTATCTAAATAAACCCTAAATACAGAATAATAACATAGGCTATTATTGCTGTTGCAGAAAGATTTGTTACTACAAGTTTTCAGCGCTTTTTGCCTCTTCGTATTTTTCTGCATCTATTCGCCCGGTGGCAAGCATCTTCTCCGACCAAAGCTGAAGGGTTTCTACGGTTACCGAAATACGCTCAAGCTCTTCTCTTATAAAAATAAAATCCTTAAGCTCTTCGCCCTCTATCTCGCCATCGGCTGTAATTTCTATAAGTCGCTCTCTTTGCTTGTTCATGGCGTTTAGCGATGCTAACAGCTCCAACACTATTTGCGACAGGTCCTTAAGCTTTATCTCCGGCACATACTGCTTGCCTATAGGACATTGGTTAGAGCAATAGTGGTTGCACAGACCGGGAGCTTTGTATTTTTCCGCCATTATCAAAACCTCGTCGGGGCGGGGAAGTGATCTTTCGTTTTCTATTTTTTCAATCCGTTCGGGGGGGATGGCTTGTAACAGCTCACTCGCTTTTTCTCTTGTCAACCCCAACGCTTCCCGCGTTAGCTGGTATCTGGTTTTGTTTTCTTTTGTAGAAGCGCGTGCCATAACGTCCTCCTAAACTTGCTGCAATTTTGTAATCATTCAAAGCTTTTTGCTTTAGTTTAGTACAGTATATCATATACAAGGTCCGTTTGCAAGTACAACAGCCATTAGTAAATCATCCCAAGAAAGCTAACGACTTCTTGGGGAACCCGACAAACAAAAAACCGACCCTAACGGATCGGTTTTTGTCTACTCTGGTGGGAGCGGGTGGATTCGAACCACCGAAGTCGTTGACAACAGATTTACAGTCTGCCCCCTTTGGCCACTCGGGAACACTCCCCCATTATGGAGCTGGTGAAGGGAGTCGAACCCCCAACCTGCTGATTACAAATCAGCTGCTCTGCCATTGAGCTACACCAGCATTTTGTTTGTAACAGCAGCCGCAATCACGGCCAGCAAGGGAGATTATAGCACAGTAAATTCCCTTTGTCAAGATGTTTTTTTAAGTTTTGAAAAAAAGTTTTGTTTTTTTATTACCGTCAGCACAAAAGCACAGCTTAACGACGCCTTTCTGCCTTGTTAAGACTATTTATTACGGCAATTGATAATGGATACGCCAATAGAGTAAGGATAATGTCTTTAACAAGGAAAAATGAGCCTACGGAAATAAATGCCGCCCCAAGCCCTGTGCCTGTTATCAAGGCATATTGCGCTAATCCGAGCGTATAGCAGGCGCACAAGCCCAAAAGTCCCAAGATAACTGCCAACGCTTTGCCCTTATCTTTTCCGATGCCGCATAATACAGCCAACAGAAAAAAGCCCCAAATAAAGCCACCGGTGGGGCCTACAAGTACCTGAACACCGCCCTGCATCCCCGCAAAAACAGGTAGCCCCGCTGCACCTATGGCGGCATATACCGCCACCGCCGCCGTTGCTGCCTTGCTACCAAAAACAAAAGCACCCAAAGCAACTGCAAAGCATTGCAAAGTAACCGGCATTGCGGGCAGAGGGATGGTAATAAGTGCCGATGCCCCAAACAAGGCGGAAAGCACACCCACCGCCGCTACTGTTCTTGCACGGCTCATTGGGGTACCTCCTCGGGTCTGACCCGAACCTCGCCTGAATTTAAAAGCCGCTTTTCACCGTCGGCCGTTTGTACAATAAGTGAATAATCCTCGGCAACATCCAACACCTTAACCTGTGTCTCATTGCCTGCGCGGACAGCCGTAACCTGTTGCCCCAAAAGGAAACAGCGTTCTTTATAGCCCGCAAGCGCCGTCGCGGGGCATTTGTACAGATCATCGAAACGGCACAGTATTTCTGCGGCAAGTCTGTTAATAAGCCCCACCCTCACTTCGTTTGCGCCGTATAAGCTGCCTGCGATGTGGGCAAGCTCGCGAGGGAAGCCGTCTTTGGGACTGTATACATTAAGTCCTATGCCCAAAACTGCGTAATTAAGCAATCCGCCCTCTAAAGAGACTGCCGCCTCGGTAAGTATACCGCAAACCTTTTTGCCATCACAAAATACATCGTTAACCCATTTTATATAGGTACGCTTACCCGTTACTGCCTCTATTGCCTCCGCAACGGCAACTGCGGCAACGCCTGTAATATCTCCGCCACGCTCTGCAGCGGTTTGAGGCTTAAGCAACAGACTTAAATACAATCCGCCCGTTTCGGAAAAAAAGCTTCTGCCCATTCTGCCTTTGCCTCCGTTTTGGCGGCAGGCGACTATGACTGTGCCATGGGGGGCGCCGCGTTCTGCGCGCTGACGAAGCAAAGTGTTGGTAGAATCAGTCTCCCAAAGCACCTCCGGACAGAACCTGTCGTTTGTAAGCCGTTTTATTTCTTTGCTGTAGGGAAGGTCTACTATATCCATTGAATATCCCTTGCCGGGTATGTTCTCTATGGGGTAACCTTCGCTTTGCAAAGAGCGTATTGTTTTCCAAACCGCGTTGCGGCTTACTGTGTTTTCCGAAAGCTTTGCGGCGGAAATTATTTTGCCGCCGTTTAACATAAGGGTGTATAAAATTCTGTCTTTTAAGGTCATGGCTTTATTCCTCGGTTGCAAATTGTTGTTGACATATAAGACACAAAAAAGTATAATAACATATGGTGAATGTAACGTTTAACCGAATTATATCATACATCAACGGTGCTGTCAACCTGATTCAAAAATGCGGGTGACGCGATTGAGAAGAGGAAGCTATGGCAAACAAAAAGAATAATTACACATCCACAGAAAAAGAAAAAAGCAAAAAACGTTACCGCGCTTTTAAGGAGTTGCGGATATGGTTTGCCTGCGGATTGGTGCTGTGCATAGGCATTAGTGTTTTTGCGGGTATCAAGCAAGCAAAGAAGCTTGAGTATTCCAACTCCCAAGAAGCCCAAGAGATAGTTTCGGAGTATTACAGCCAAAGCTCAAAAGATACAATCAATAAAGAAGAAGTATATAATATGGCACGATCCGGCATCAGCCGTGACCTTGTGGCACTTTACGGTGATAAATATAACATAAGCGCAATGGACCTGTCATTTTTGTTTTATCGTGAGTTTTATGATATGGTCTCGGATGAGAACTTTTATATTGATGGATTGGGCACTTACGGTCTTGACCCTTCAAAGCCGCTAAAAGACAAAGAAAATATGTATACAGAGCTGCGTAGCTTCTTTGACGAGCTTATGAACACCGCATCTACAGGTGCAGTAAACACCTTGCAGTACTATGAGCTGGCAATGGCAAATGGGCTTACCCTTGAAGAGGAAGATAGCGAGGTTATAGAGGAAGAAATAAGCAACTTAAAGGCTGCCGCTAAAAAAGAGGGCATGGGTATTAACGATTATTTGGATTACCGCTATTGTCCCGGCATGACCGAAAAAGATGCAAGGCATATTTTAGAGCTTTATCAGCTTGCAACCAAGCAATATGACCTTGGAGTAGAAGATGCTAACGACTGCACCGATGAGCAGATTGCCGCGTATTATACCGAGCACAAGGATGAGCTTACCACCACAAATATTGTAAGGTATGAGTTTGAGGTGAAGCCCGATGCTGACGGCAATCTTACAGGGGACGATCTGGAGCTTGCAGAGGCGCTTGCGGCTTGTGAAAACGAGGATGACTTTATTGCTTTGTCCAGGGCGCACCTTGAGACTCTTAATATTACCGAAAAAGAAATTGACGAAGCGCTTAATAAGTTTTTAGGTACCGCAAAGCCGGGTGATTTTCCCAAAGGCAATGTTGAATATTGGCTGTACCATTACGACAGAAAACGCGGTGACAGTTATATTTATACCGACGGCAACTTTTGTTGTGTATTTTGGATAATGCGTCCGTCGGGTAAATATACCTTCCCGGATGCTGACCTTCGCCTTATATATATACCCGGTGACGCATTTAGTGATGCGGCAGAGGCAAAAGAAACGGCTTATGATATATATAAGCTTGCAACAGATGACCCCACCGAGGAAAACTTTATTAAGCTTGTAGAAAAATACAGTAAAGATTCCTCTGCGAAGTACGGCGGCGTTTATGAGGATATAGTGCCCGCAGACCTCAATTATAAAAGTGAGGATTGGCTGTTTGCAAAGGGCAGGACAGTGGGCGATATCGGTTTAGTAGAGCTTGACGGCAACTATTATATAATGTATTGTACCGGCTTTGGCGACCCCTGCTGGAAAACCTTGGCAAAGCGCACTCTTGTAGAAGAAAAGATAACAGCTCTTGACGAGGCAGTTAAAAGCTTTGTGGAGGTAGAACAAAATACCGAAGTTGTTGATGAAATGATCTTTGATGACCTTGCAACAGACCGTGATAGAGGCTATACAGTAAAAGAAGACGAAAAGGGCAATGTAACCTACAGCAAGGATTTTAAGATTTTTACACTTTTTAATGTGTTTGTATTTTTAAGTGTAGTAACGGCTTTGGCAACCGCTTTCTTCTTTGTTGCAACCGATAAATTGAAAAAACAGTATAGGTTTAACTTTTGATATGAAAAAAAGGCTGTGTAAACAGCCTTCAAGCTGATGACAAACCTTGTCATCAGCTTGACAGAGCGTTGAGAAAGGATACAGACAAGACGAACCGAGGCGAAAACTGTAGATTGCTACTGTGAGCCGAGGTTCGTTTTGAACGAAAAAAATATAAAAATATACAAAAATTTCGGAGAAAAGTTCTCCGAAATTTTTACTTTATAGTAACCGTATTTTCTTTTTTCGTGCTCTGTGCCTTTGTCAGCGGTCTGAAGGCTGTGTAAACAGCCTTTTTTGTTAGGAGCATTAGGGTAATTATGCTATCTTTCTCTTTTCGGTATCTATAACCTTAATTACGCAAACGCTCATATCGTCGCAGTTTCCTGTTCTGCGGGCACCGTCGCTTATAAGCAGGTCGGCTATGGCGGCAGTGTGCCTTTCGCCCTTAAGGTTCGAAAGCAAGGCCTCTGTTTCGGCACCGTCCCCATCTCCGGCTATACCGTCGGAAAGCATTATAAGCGTGTCTCCGTCCTTAAGGTCAAAGCTTAACTGCTCTGCCTTAATATCTCTTATTATCCCTGCGGGGACTGTTGCGCTTTGCAGCTTTCTGCAGGCACCGCTCCGTATAATAAAGGACGGTGCCGCCCCCGCCTTAACCAATACGCCTTTACCTGTGTACAGGTCGGCTTCAAAAAGGTCAACGGTTGCAAAAACCTCTTCCTTACGTGATGCCAAAAAGCCGTTCAGCAATGATAGGGCGGTTTTCCTGTCCGCCCCTGCGGAAAGCAATTTTTCCAAAAACATCCCCGCCAAGCGAGAGCTTTCTGCCGCCGCTTTTCCGCTACCCATGCCGTCGCTGATAAGGGCGTAAAAATATCCTCCTTCGCCGCTGAAAAAGCTTACGGTGTCACCGCTTATTTCTTCCCCTTTTTTAGGACATCCATTGCGTGAACATTCTATTCGGAACCGCGGCGCGCTTTCCATTATCATTTGCGCTATCCCTTTAACGGAATTAAACTGCGGCTCTTTCATTTTGCACCCCAAGGCGGTGGACATAAGCTG
>JAZUQW010000040.1:0-2515 GCA_045605905.1 Eubacteriales bacterium | reverse complement strand
CTTAATAGATTTACGCGTTTTTTCAGAGTTAAAAAACGCGCCTTTAAAGAGCGCGACGTATTTGTATACAGAGAAAGTGTCCAGGTTGTAAAAGCATGTTGCGCTTGCCTAAAAGAAAAGGAAGGCATAACGTCAAATGTCCGCGATGCCACAAAGAGTTTTCATTAAAAATATAGCACTGTATAATGAAGAGTAGTTAAATATACTTAAAGCCTCAACGTTAGATAACGTTGAGGCTTTAATGTTTATTATTTAATTTTTTCGCATTCTTCAGCGGCTAACATAACGCCGTACCTTCCGCTTTCGTATGTGAGACCACCCTGCATAAAAACCGTATACGGTGGACGAATCGGAGCATCGGCAGACAGTTCCAGAGAAGATCCCTGTGTAAAAGCTCCGGCAGCCATAATGACTTCACTTGTGTAGCCAGGCATGTCCCAAGGTTCAGGTGTAACAAAGGAATCTACAGGAGAACCTTTTTGTAACCCTCTGCAAAAAGCACAAACACCCTCTGCGCTTTTCATGGATACCGTCTGGATAATATCTTTTCTATGTTCGCCGGGTTTGGGACTTACTTCATAACCCAATGCATCAAACAGTTTTGCAGCAAATGCTGCCGTTTTTAGGGCTTGGCACACCGCGTGGGGTGCAAAGAACAACCCCTTAATAATGTTCTTTGTTTGCCCGAGACTTGCACCGCATTCAAGACCGATACCGGGCACCGTAAGTCTTGCTGCGGCTAATTCCACGGCAGTTTTTGTACCCACTATATAAGCTCCGCTTTCTGCAATGCCACCACCGGGGTTTTTAATCAACGAGCCTATTACCAAATCACCCATAGGCTCGCGTTTATCGCAGAATTCTCCATAGCAATTATCGACAACAACATATGCATGAGGAAACAGCGCCTTGATACGTAGGTACAGTTTGGTTATATCTATTTCAGCAAAGCTATCACGGTTTAAGTAACCTTTAGAACGTTGAACATACACAACCTTTATGCTTTTGTCTCTTCTTAATGCCGAATAAATTTTATCATAATTAAGCTTTTTACCGTCGTCAAGTTCTATCTGCTTGTATTTGACTCCGTATTCGGCTAAACACCCTTTTTCTTTAGTATCACCAATGCCAATGACACCGTCTAATGTGTCATAAGGTTTGCCCGACACAGAAAGCATAGTGTCTCCGGGACGTAGCAATGCAAAAAGACCTATACCCAACGCATGAGTACCGGAAACGATGTTGTGTCTTACAAAACCGCTTTCTTGTTCAAACAGCTTGGCATATGCAGCATCTGCCAACTCTCTGCCGTCATCGTTATAACCATAGCCGGTTGTCGAATTAAAATGGCGTTCAGCGAGTTGAAGCTCTCTGAAAGTTTCCAACACTCTTTCTGTGTTGTGTGCGGCAATCTCCTCATATTTTGCAAATTCGTTAACTAATTCTTTTTCGCATTTTGCAGCAAGTGCTCTTATTTTTTCAGAAATCATATTATTCTATGCCTTTCTCAACTAAAGCAGTAAGGAGCTTCTCGCAGGCTTCTACGTCTTTAAGGTCTACAGTTTCAACAGGGGAGTGAATATAACGTGTAGGAATAGAGATGCAACCTGCGTGCGAACCGCCGCCGGCTAATTGCATTGAATGGGTATCGGTCCCTCCGGCTTCAAGCACTTCAAGTTGATAAGGAATTTTATTGTCTTTGGCGCAGTTGATCATAGCATCAACCATAAGTTGTGAGCAAATTACAGATGAATCTTTTATTTTGATTGCGGCACCTTTACCAAGTTTTATTTCCATAGCTCGTGCGCCGACACTGTCGCCCGTTGCTGTAACATCGATTGCTATTGCGTAATCGGGCATTATACCGTAAGACGATGTCATCGAGCCCCTGCAACCGACTTCTTCTTGAACGGTAAATACATAATAAGTATCGTATGCAGGCTTTGATGTGTGTTTACAAGATGTAGCAGCTATTGCGCATCCTAATCTGTCATCCAAAGCTTTTGCGGCAATACGTTTACCCATTAGTCTTGTGAAAGATGGCGCTATTGCACAAAGGTCGCCGATAGACACTTTCTTAAGAGCCTCTTTTTTTGTACTTGCTCCAATATCAACAACCAGGTCTTTTACCTTAAGCTCTCCTTTTGCAGAAGCATCTGCTACAATTACGCCCTTAAGTCCGCTTTCAAATCGAACAACCTGATAGGCGCTGTATGTGGCATATATACCACCCACGTTAGAGACTCTTACAAAGCCATTATCGTCGATAGATGTTACAATAAAACCAATCTCATCCATATGAGCTGCAATCATAAGCTTCTTATCGCTATTTTTACCTTTTTTAAACACGATAAGGTTACCCATTGCATCCCTTGAGATATTATCTGCGTAGTTTTTTAAGTCCGTTTCTATTATATCTGCCAAATAGTTTTCTCTGCCTGTTACAGAAAAAGCCGCAGTGTATTTCTTTATTGTTTCGTACATATTATATCTCCTTTACGTTATCAGCGATTTT
>JAZUQW010000039.1:0-2680 GCA_045605905.1 Eubacteriales bacterium | reverse complement strand
TTGTATATTTTTATATTTTTTCGTTCAAAACGAACCTCGGCTCACAGTAGCAATCTACAGTTTTCGCCTCGGTTCGTCTTGTCTGTATCCTTTCTCAACGCTCTGTCAAGCTGATGACAAGGTTTGTCATCAGCTTGAAGGAAGCCGAAAACGGCTTCCTTTCTTACTGTAGGGGTCTACAAAAAGTCGTCAGACTTCTTGGGGCGGTTGATCACATTCTCCATAAACTCGTCATACTTCATGGGGGATTATATAACTATAAGCGGATGCAATTGTTTGCCCTGTGTAGCGGCTTCAAGGGCGGCGGGAAGTTTTTCCCAATCGCAGACCAAGGAGCTTGGCTTTTTAACCGGGTCATCCTGACGCAAGGGCACAAAATACACGTTCTTTTTTTCAAGCATTGCCGCTATGTTTTTTAGGTTACCGCTTAAGGCATCGTTTGAAGCAAAAGCTATAAGCACAGGCTTTTTGTTGCGCAGGTGCGCCTTTATAGCCATTGTAACAACACCGTCGGTTATGCCAAGAGCTGCCTTTGCCAAGGTGTTGCCTGTACACGGCGCCACTATCAGACAGTCAATATCTCCACCTGTAATCTGCTTTTCTGCTTCAGCAAGAGTTTTTACCCCTCCCCTTCCGCAAATGCCTTCCACCTCATATATTAAATCCCTGGCATTACCGAAACGAGTATCGGTGTGCTGTACCTTTTCCGAAAACACTGGCAATACCTCATAGCCCGAAAGCACCAGGTCATGTAATTGCTCTACGGCGTTTTTATGAGTGCAAAAAGAGCCGCAAAACGCGAATGCTATCATAGCCTTCCTTCCTCCTTTAAAATGTTATCAATGGCCTTTTTTATATATACGCCTGCGGTAACCGGGGCGACCTTACCCGGCAATGACAGCGCCCATATCAGTTTTTTACCCAAAGCCTTTGCCGCCTCGGCATCCACACCACCGGGGTGGGTTGCCAAGTCTATTACGGGTACCCCGTCACCGATTTTTTCAAGCAAGGTTTTGTCCAATATTATCTTCGGCACAGTATTAAATATAAGACCGAATTCAGGTAAAACAAGGGCAAGATTATGGTAATCCAAAACATTAAATCCCATGATCTCGCAAACGGCACGTTCAGCGCTGTTGCGGGTGGCTACCCATATATCGGCACCAAAGCCCTTTAGCAAAAACCCAAGCGCTTTGCCTACCCTGCCAAACCCCATAACCAAGGTTTTTGTTCCGTGAACAGTGGTGGGCAATTCGTTCATAGCTATTGCCAAAGCCCCCTCTGCCGTGGGCAAGGTGTTGTATAGCTTTAAGTCTTCGCCTGCATAGTAATCTCGCACACTGTGGCTTGGGAAATCCGCAGCCTTTATCATACCACCAAGTATAAGCGCGTCCGCCTCTGCCAAGCCTTCTATTTCCGCAATCTTGGGCGCATCCTCGGCGGCGGGGGCGTTAACTAACTTTCCGTCACGACTGACAGGCAAGGGCAACACTACCGCACCCGCGCCTTTTAAAGCCCCTGCAAGGTCAAGGCTTTTTGTGGCTTCCCCTGCATCTATCCCCTCCAAGGCATAGACAGCACATTCTATCCCATCTTTTGCATACATGGCGGCTATTACGCCTTGTCTGCGATCGCCACCTATAACAGCTATCTTATTAGTAGACATAACTTCCTCCGAAAACGAATTATGTTACATAATATGCGCCTCTTTCGGCGGCGGTGAGCATAGCCAAAAAATAAATTATAGGGCTTGACAAAAAGGCTTTTACTGTGTTATAATCGCCATCGGACGTGATGCTGGTGTGGCGCAGGGGTAGCGCAATTGATTCGTAATCAATAGGCCGAGGGTTCAAATCCCTCCACCAGCTCCAAAAAAGACCGCTTAAACACTTGATTTAAGCGGTCTTTTTTATATTCAAATTAACTTTTACCCTTTAGCATACCCTTTACATTCCAAATGTGTAATTGACCTATCCACTATTTATTAACACAAAATACCCCCATCATAGGTTATAACAACATATGATGGGGGATTCTTTTTCGGTCGCATTTATCGGGGGCTAACCGCCCTTGGTTTCGACCGGTATATTCGTTTTTAGGAGGAGGCGATAGAATAATGAGGAATTACACAACATTGTTTGTATAACTCCTCATTTGTATAACTTCTCTAACTTTTAAAGCCCGGCGTCGTGCTTGAGTATCTGTGCGGCATCGAGGCTATTTACGGAGCCGTCGCCATTTACATCGGCGGCGGCAAGTTGTTCAGCAGTGAGTGGCGCAAGCCCTGCGTCGTGCTTGAGAATCTGCGCTGCATCGAGGCTGTTTGCTTCACCATCCCCGTTTACATCGCCGGGCACTTCTTTAAGCTTAAGGCCTAAAGCAGCGGCGATGGCACGGGCGTCCGCTTCGGCAATTGCGTCCAGGTTGTCTATTATCCACTGTGCGCCTTCGACGGTGTCGTGGAATTCGTGCTCTATAATCACAGGTGCCATGCCGTAGCCTGCAGGCTCCCTCAACTCTCCGAAATTCCATTTGCTGTTGCTCCATGGATAGATAGCGGGTTGTGTGGCCCTATTGCTCTTGATGGGACATATTGCGTTAAGCTCGGCAACAATGCTGAGAGCAAGCTTTTTGGAAAGCTCGAATTTAGGATGATAAAAAAGGCACGCTCCTTTGCCTT
>JAZUQW010000038.1:0-10762 GCA_045605905.1 Eubacteriales bacterium | reverse complement strand
GAAGCCGTCAGGCTTCTTGGGGTAATTTTATCGAGGTTCCCAAAAAGCCTCATGCCTTCTTGGGGAGATTATATTTTGATGCTTTTTGCAAAAGCTCTTTACTAACGAGAAAACGCCCTTTGGCTTTCTTCGCCAAAGGGTGTTTTTATCGATGTAATTGTTATTCTTTTACTGTTTCTGCTATTTTTACGGCTATTGCACACTCAATGCGCTTGCGGAACAAGTCACAGCCGTAACTGTAGGTGCCGCTAATATCACCTGTCGCGTGATAAGCGTTGGCGGCACAGCCACCGCTGCAATAAAGCTTTGCCCAACAATTTTCACATTCGGGACGAGTATATGCGTTACAGCCTGCAAAACGGTCACGCAAGGCAGTATTGGTAACACCTTTCCAAATATCACCCATACTGTACTCACTGTCGCCCACAAACTGATGGCAGGGGAATAACTCACCCCACGGAGTAACAGCAAGATACTCTGTACCGGAACCGCAACCTGCAACCCGCTTATAGATACAAGGACCGCCGGTAAGGTTTATCATATAATGATAAAAGGTAAAACCCTTACCTGCCTTATTGCGCTTTATCATTTCCTCTGCCAACTGCTCGTACTGACCGTAAAGCAAAGGCTTGTCCTCCTCGGTCAAGGCGCAAGGGTCGGAGGGGGGCACAACCACAGGCTCCATACTCAACTTATCAAAGCCCAGATCGGCCATGTGCAGTATATCCTTTAAAAAGTCGGCGTTATGGTGGGTATATGTACCGCGAACATAGTATTCCTTATCCCCTCTTGCCGCCACAAACTTTTGAAAACGGGGCACTATAGTATCATAGCTGCCCTTACCTGCATAGTCTTTTCTAAAGCGGTCGTTGGTTTCTTTTCTGCCGTCCAAGCTTAAGACCACATTGTGCATTTCTTTATTGCAAAACTCGGTAACCTCATCATCCAACAGCACGCCGTTGGTGGTAAGAGTAAAGCGGATGTTTTTGTTGTGCAGTTTTTCTTGCTCTCTTCCGTAGGCAACCAACGCCTTTACTGTATCCCAATTCATAAGCGGCTCGCCACCGAAAAAGTCAACATCCAAATTATAATGGGTACCTGAATTTTCTATAAGGAAATCGAGGGCGCGTTTGCCCGTCTCCAAGCTCATAACCGCACGGTCGCCCTTGTATTTGCCCTGCCCCGCAAAGCAATAGGAGCAGTTTAAATTACAGGTATGCGCCACATGCAGACACAACGCCTTTATGGTGTAGTTGTTGCGACGATAGTTTTTGGCTATATCCGCAAATGCATCCTTTGTGAACAGCTTGCCCGCCTTTTTAAGTTCTTCTATATCACCAAGGCATTCTTCCACATCCGCCGCGGTAACATCGGAATACTTTTTGGTAATACAGTCCTTTATCTCTTCAACTGTTGCGGTCTCAAACATAGAAATAACGTCATAGGTAGGCTCATCTACCAGGTGTACCGAGCCACTGAAAACGTCCAGCACCACATTGTAACCGCTTTGCTTAAATTGATGTATCATAGCTTATAACCCCTAACAGAATTACCCCAAGAAGTCTGAAAACCTCTTGGGGATTCCGACAAAAATTAAGGAGGGCGTAGCTCTCCTTAATTTCTTAAACAAATTTTAAAATTATGCTTATTTGCTCTTCTTTTCGCAATTCTGGTTAGCAACGCCGCAAGAAGTCTTGCAAGCAGATTGGCAAGAAGTTTGGCATTCGCCACAGCCGCCGTTCTTTACGGACTTGTTAAGATCACGTGTTTCAAGTGTAACTATTTTCTTCATAATAAAACGCTCCTTAAATAAAAATTATCTAACATACAAAGTATACTACAAATATTCCGCCCTGTCAACAGCTTTTTGTCATTTTATAACCGCCACAAGGGGCAAAGCTCCGCTATCGCTTACCAATCCGTCGGAGCAACAGGCGGCAAAGGACGCCGTTATCTGCTGACCGGGCACAAGCAAGGGAATACCCGGCGGATACGCCCACAAGTATTCGGCGGCAATCTTGCCTGCACAATCCTTTAAGTCTGTCAATGCGGACTGTGCGTTTATAGCAGCCTCTATGGGCATTTTCATTTCACCGTCACAATAGCAAGCCTCGGGTATATTAAAGCTTGCGCCGCAAAGCTGTGAATCCGCTTGTATTAAAGCATCGGAGAGGGCAAAAAAGCCCTTTTCGCTGTCACCGGCACCGGTCATAGCCAGCACAAAGCTGTTGGTGGCGTGCTCTGTTTCTATACCCTGTTTGCGCAAAAAGCTTGCCAACTCTATGCCGTTTTTACCTGTTATTAACAGCTTTGAAGGGTCCTGGGCGTAGATGCCCCTTTCATCCGACAGCGCCGATATTTTAATATCCTTTAAATCTTTGCTTAACTGTTTAAGCTTATCTATATGCCCCATCCAACGCTTAAACAGCAAAGGCTCTGCCACATATTGCGTGCACAGTTCTACAGATGCCATAAGCGGATAAGAAGGGCTGGAGCTTTGAAACAGCCGCAGATAATGGGCAAGCCGTTGTCTGTCCACCCTATCGCCCTTAAGGTGCAACAGCGCAGCGGGGGTAAGGGCAGGCAATGTTTTATGCAAGCTTTGGACGCTTACATCCGCACCCGCCACCACAGCGCTACCCGTAAAGCAGGGAGACAGATCAAGGTGCGCACCGTGGGCTTCGTCCACCAACAATGCCACACCGAAGCTGTGGCACAGATCAACAATAGCTTTGATATCCGATATTATCCCTTCATAGGTGGGGCTGGTTATTACCAAAAACGCCGCGTTGGGGTAAAGCCTTAAAGCTTCCTCCACTGATTTTGGGGATACCGAGCCGTAAACGCCAAGGCTTGACAAATAATCGGGGGTTATAAAAACGGGGCGGTATCCAAACAGCTCTAAACCGTGATACACACTACGGTGGCAATTACGGGCAACAAGCACCGTATCGCCCCGTTTGCCCAGAGTTCCCATTGCGGCAAGGTTACCGCAGGTACTGCCGTTTGCCAACACATAGCTTTTATCCGCGCCCCAACGCTGCGCCACAGATTCGGAAAGCGCACGCAAAATGCCCGTGGGATTATGCAAATCGTCCGCACCGCTGATTTCCGTTATATCTGCCCAAGCGCCCAAGGAATAAAGGTCGGCAAAAGCTTTGCTGCGCTTATGGCCGGGCATATGAAATGGATAGCTTGCCATATTGCTTATAAAATTAAAAACGCCGTTAGCCATAAAAACACCTTTTTACCAAAATTGCTGTTGACCCTTTAGGGACCAACAGCAATTTGTGTTTTTTTAATTACAAAAATTATTCAGCAGCTTCTTCGGTAGCGGGGGCAGCTTCTTCGGTGCCGATAGAAGCTTCTTCAACTATCTCAAAGCCTTCGCCAAGCTCTTCTGCAGGGAGAAGCGCTCTGCGGGAGAGGCTGATTCTCTTTCTTTCTTCATCGATAGCGATAATCTTAACTTCAAGCTCGTCACCAACAGCAACAACGCTTGCAGGTGCAGCAACGGGTTTAGCTGCCAACTGGGAGTTGTGGATAAGACCGTCAACACCGGGGATGATTTCTGCAAATGCGCCGAATGCCATAAGGCTAACAACCTTAACCTTTATGTCGTCGCCAACCTTGTAATTAGCAACAAAGATGTTCCAAGGATTGTTTTCTTCGGTCTTGTAGCCAAGAGAGATGCGCTTTTTCTCAACATTAATAGCCTTGATATAAACATCAATCTTGTCGCCAACCTTAAGGATGTCTGCAGGGTTCTTGGGTCTGCCCCAAGAAAGCTCGGTAATGTGAGCCATACCGTCAACGGGACCGAGGTTGATGAACGCACCGAAAGAGGTGAGAGAGCGTACAGTACCTGTAAACTTCTGACCAACTTCTGCGGTAGCGTAAAACTCTTCAACAGCCTTCTTGTGTTCGCTTCTTTGAGCAAGTCTGATGGAACCAACGGCACGCTTACGCTGATCGTTGATTTCGATAACCTTGAAAGAAACCTTCTTGCCCTTGAGAACGTCCAAAGATTCGTCCTTGGGAACGCCTGTCTGGGATGCGGGCACAAATACTCTTACATTGTTGCTGGAAACAACAACGCCGCCCTTAACGATTTCCTTAACGGTGCCTTCGAGGATTGCATGTTCACTTTCTGCCTCAACAATAGTGCCCCAGTTCTTGGAAGAATCAAGACGCTTTTTGGAAAGGTGAACAACGCCTTCTGCATCGTTAAACTTAACGGGAACAACTTCAATTTCGTCCCCAACCTTAAACAGATCGTTAAGGTCTACGCCGCTGTCGTCGGTGATTTCGTCATACGGGAGAATGCCGGTATGCTTCGTCCCGAGGTCCACGTGGATTTCGGCGGGAGTAACAGCGGATATTACGCCGACTACCCTTTCTCCTGTATGTAAAGTCTTGAAGCTTTGATCAAGCATCTCCTGAAAAGAAAGCTCGCCATTGTCTTCAGTGTTTTTGATGATGTCTGCCATGTGTTCTCTTACCTCCTGAATTATACTGAACGGGGTCGATGCCCCGGCAGTTATTGCAATAGTTTTACAGGCGCGTATTTCATCGCCAAGGGGCGCAAGCTCTGCCGCCCTTTCAATGTGCAGTGCCCTTGTACGGGCATCTGCCAGCTCCCAAAGTTTGGCGGTGTTGGAGCTGTTACGCCCGCCGACAACCACCACAAGGTCGCTTTTTTCCGATAAAGCAAGCACTTCTTCCTGCCTTTTTTCGGTTACACTGCATATTGTATCAAAAAATTTTGCGTTTGTATATAGTTTTTTTATAATTTTTTGACTTTTTTTCCATTCCGGCATAGAAAAAGTGGTTTGAGCTACCATTACAAAGCCTTTTTCGGCAAAATTCTTGCCTATATCGGAATCAAGAAACGCCAAAAGCTCTTCTCCGCTGCCCGCAACAAAGGTATCCCCCCCTGCGAACGAGCGTATACCTGCCACCTCGGGATGCTTCGGGTCGCCCATTATCACAAGTGGGGTACCGTCCGCCGTATGCTCTGACACTATGCCATGTATCTTTTTTACAAAAGGACAGGTCGCATCCAACACCGAAAGGCCTGCCGTAACGAGGGCATTCATAGTCTCCTGCGGGATGCCGTGGGTGCGTGCCACTACGCGGGTGCCTTGAGGAAGCTTTACTGCATCCTCTGCCGAAATGGCAAAAACACCCTTCGCCTCTAATGTTTGTATATAGCTTTTATTATGTATAAGCTCGCCGATAGTATAAACAGGCTTGCCTTCTGCCGCCTCTGCCTCTATAAGCTTTGCGGCGCGGTCTACACCGAAACAAAAGCCCGCGCTTTTTGCTATTTTAATTTCCGTCATTTTCCAACATATCGCAAACCTTACCAAAGATATATCGCGACTGTGCGGTTCTGTCACCTGCCGAAGTAAACTCTTCAAGCGGAATGGGCTTGCCAACTACCACACGGCTTTTTCTAAACAGCTTTGGTTTGCCTTTTTTATATATTACTGCCACGGGCAAGGCTTGGGTCTTGCCCAAAGAGCATATCATAGATATCCCTTCCAAGCCTTGAGATGCCTCTGCTTTACCCTTTACGCGGGTGCCTTGAGGAAAAATACCCACGCTGTCACCACGTTTAAGAACATCCACGCATTGACGTATGGCACCAAGGTCTGCCTGCTCGCGGTTAACAAAGATAACCCTTATGCTTTTAAAGAACCTACCGATTATGCCCTTATTAAGCTCGGATTTTGCCATAAAACTTATCTTGGGCTTAAATGTACAAGCAATACAAACCGGGTCCAACATGGAAACGTGGTTAGCACAAAGGACAAACGAGCCACCCGGTATATTTTCGGCGCCCTCTAATTTGCACCTGTAAAGCAACTTGACAACAGGAAGTGCCATTCCCCTTGCAAAACCGTACATTGACATTATGCAAGCACCCCGTCTATAATCTCTTTTGCCTTAACAAAGGTCTCTTCCGGAGTAAGGGCGCTGTTATCAAACAAAATAGCATCCTCTGCCGCAACTGCGGGGGCTATCTCTCTGCCCGAATCGTTCTTATCTCTACGGCGCATATCCGAAAGAACTTCCTCTTCGGTAACATTTTGCCCTTTTTGTATTAACTCAATATAACGGCGCTTTGCCCTAACTGTGTCATTTGCAACTAAAAACAGCTTTACCTGCGCGTTGGGCAGAATAACGGTGCCTATATCCCTACCATCCATCACGGTGCTGTTGCGTTTTGCAATATCTCTTTGCAAATCCAACAAAAATGCGCGCACCTCGGGTATTTTAGATACATCGGAAGCGTACATTGAAGATTTTGGAGTGCGTATTTCATCGCCCACAGGCACACCGTCCAAAGTGACAACACCCTTGCCACCCTCAAGCCGCATATCTATTTTTATGTCAGGCAATGCGGCAACGATATTTTCTTTATCGTCAGATGCAAAACCTTTCCTTTGTATATATAAACCAACGGTGCGGTAAAGCGCGCCCGTATCTATGTAAATGAAGCCATAGTGTTTTGCAATGGCAGAAGCCAACGTGCTTTTGCCGGAGCCTGAAGGCCCGTCTATTGCTATATTAATTATTCTGTTCAATGGATGTCCTCCAAATTATATAATTACTCTCATTTTAATTTACAACATTTTTTTATATTTTGCAATAGAAAACTTAAAAAAACCTTACCCTTTTATAAAAAACGCCGTAAAAAAAGAAAAAAAGGTTTATTTTTAAAAAACTATTGCAAATTTTCTTGTTTAGTGTTATGATATGTAATTGAATAAATCGCGAATTTGGAGGTTCACTTAAAATGAGTTCCGTTCTTGGCAGAAAATCCTTAAGAAACAGGATCATAGCTTTTACTATAGCCTGTTTATTGGTAATCGGCGGTATAGTAGCCGTTTTTTGGGATTACCACAAAGACACTAACAAGCTTTTTGAAGATGTTACTTTTGCTCAAGCAATTGCTAAAGCATTGACAGAAAAGACCGGTGAGACCGTAAACGCCATTGATATTGATGAAGAGCTGCTTAGCAAATATACTTCTTTCATCTACACCGTTTACGAAGATCGCAGCGGTCTTGCTGAAGATTCTAACAGCAACGGCCCCTACTACCCTGCTGTGGTTTTGGGTACCGAAGAGTTTACCGAATATTATGTAAACCAAAATTATCTTTCCGACCTTGAAGACAGTGATGAAAAGGAAGAGGCTGACAGCAACGCTGACGAAGTGAGCGGTGACGAGGTTTCTGCCGATATAAGCGAAGACGAAGTTTCTGTTGAAGAAAGCGTTGAAAGCAAAGCTGACGACAGCTCTAAAGCTGATGAAGAAACCGAAGAAAAGGCTATACCCGACCATTTGGTTGTATACTTTGCGTTTAGCGATTTGAACGACCTTTCTTTGTTCAGCAATTTGGAAGTATTGCAGCTTAGCGGCTATACCACCAGAAACACCTACTCTTACTATCAGTACTATTACCAGATGTACAGCATGTACGGTTATTCTGCTGAAAACAACCCCGCTTATATGCCCTACTACAGCTTGGAGTCTTTTAAGTTTGCAAACGATATGACCCAGCTTACAAGCCTTGACCAGATACCCAATATCGAAAAGATTAAGTATTTGTCCTTGGGCTATTCCGGCATTGACAGCCTTGACGGTATAGAAAAGGCTACAAGTATTGAGTATCTTGAAGTTGCAGGTTGCGGCCTTGAAGATATTAAAGCCCTTGAAAGTGTTAGCTCTATTAAGCGCATCAACTTGGCTTATAACAGCTTGACCTCTCTTGAAGGTATCGAAAACAACAAGGATTTAGTTGTTGTTTCCGTTGATAACAATCAATTGACCTCTCTTGAACCTCTTAACAATACTACCGCTATAACCAGCCTTTCCGTTGCCGCTAACGCTTTGACAGACCTTAACGGCATAGAAGGCAACGCAGAAAGCCTTAAAACTCTTTATGCAGGTGACTGTGTAGATAACGAAAAGCTTGAAGCTGCAGAAGAATCTGCAGAGGAAGAAAGCAAAGAAGAAGGCGAAGAGGAAGAAGACAACAAGCTTGGCAGAACCTTGGCAGATATCTCTGCTATCGAAGGCTTTACCGCTCTTGAGACTTTGGATATATCCGGTAACGTAATTGCCGATATCTCCTGCGTTTCTACTATGTCCGCACTTAAGACCCTTACCGCTTCCGATAACCTTATTGCAAGCTTGCCCGAAGATTTGAGCGGTGCAAAGAAGCTTGAGACCATAACCGTTGATAAGAACGAAATAAGCTCTATCGGCGGCGTAGGCGGCGCGCCTGCACTTAAGACCCTTACCATCAATGACAACAAGCTTACAAGTCTTGACGGTATAGGCGCAAGCAAGACCATTACCACCATAACAGCTGACAAAAACGAAATCAGCGAGCTTGGCGATATAGACAAGGCAACCACCATAACCAGCATCAGCTTGAGCGAAAACAAGATTGCTGACATCAGCGCTCTTGCGGCTCTTAAGGAAATGACCACTCTTAACTTGGAAAACAACGAGATTGCAGAGCTTAAGGACCTTTCCGCTCTTACCAAGCTTACCACCCTTAACTTGGGCGGCAACAAGTTTGAAAGCATTGACACGCTTGGCGCTCTTAAGAAGGTTGTAACCCTTGACCTTTCCGATAACGAAGCTCTTACCGATATAAGCGACTTCAATAAGATTTTCGATGCAGCTGCCCTTAAGAGCTGTGACTTCTCCATCACGCCCGAAACCGATGAGGACGACAAGGACGACGATAAGGAAGTTGATACCACCAACACGGTTATTGAAGACTGGACATCTATATCTGAATTTTCAAGAACCACCTTTATTGGCGTGCCTTTGAGTGCTATGAATGATCACAGTCTGTAGACGTTAAAGGTTCTTTTACCAAAAATAACGATTTTTTAAAACTTTGTTCTTGACATTTCGAGGGTGTGCAAGTATAATGGAGTTTAGTGAAATTTTAAGCGGTACTTCTTTACCGTATCGCAACAATTTTGTTATATATTTATAATATATAAAGTAACTCATTCCGGAGGTAGGATTATGAAATTGTCACGTGCGTATAACGTTGCACGTACCATTCTTGTACTTCTGTGCGTAACATTGCTTGTATTTACAGCTTTGTTTGGCCTGAATATGAAGATTGGTTGGTTAGGAATTGATATTGACCAAAAGGGCTTTGCCGAAGACGGCGCAGTTTCTTTGGGTTTGGACTTGGCAGGCGGTACATCCGTTGTGTTTGAGGTTGTTCCCAAAGACGGCCAAGAGGTTACTGAAGAAGGTCTTGAAGACACCAGAAGTATCCTTGAAAAACGCGTTGATAATCCCGAGGCAAGCGTTTACATTATAAGTGATACAGAAATTCAGTTGGATTTACCCGGTACCGACGACCCTGAATGGGTTGTTGAAAACTACGGTAAGAGCGGTGCTTTGAACTTTAGAAACAGTGATGATGAAATCCTTATGGACTACACCGCTGTTAAGGAAGCATTCTTTGCTTTTACAAGTGAAGACGGCACCACCAACAAACCCGTTGTTCAGCTTACACTTACATCTGCCGGCGAAAAGCTTTTTGCTGATATAACAAATACTATATCTAAAAAGACCGACGGCAAAAACTACCTTGCTATTTACGTTGGTGACGAAATGATCTCTCAACCTACCGTTGAAGAAAAGATCACCGGCAATAGCGTTATAATCTCCAGCCCTTCTTTTGAAGAGGATCAGGAAGAAGCAGAACGCCTTGCAAGCTATATCAACGCAGGTGTTATGCAGTATGAGCTTAAGTGTGACCAAACTTACGGTTCTATGAGCTATGTAAGTGCAACATTGGGTGAAGAAGCTTTGGATACCAGCGTTACCGCCGCACTTATAGGCTTGATTTTGGTTATGGTATTTATGATAATTATGTACCGTATACCCGGCGTTGTTGCTTCCATAAGCCTTTGCGCTTACACTGCAATAGTAATTCTTTGCATCATCACCTTTGAAGTTACCCTTACCCTTCCCGGTATTGCGGGCATTATACTTTCGATAGGTATGGCGGTTGACGCAAACGTTGTAATCTTTGAACGTATCAAGGAAGAAATAAGAACGGGTAAGATGGTTAAGAGCGCTTGCGAAGCAGGCTTTAAAAAGGCACTTTCCGCTATTATCGACTCTAATGTTACCACTGCAATTGCAGCGCTTGTGCTTGTATTTATAGGTAACGGTATGGTTAAGAGCTTTGGTATCACATTGTTTATTGGCGTTGTGGTTTCCGTTCTTACAGCATTCTTCCTCTCCAAGGGCTTGCTCCGTTTGTTTACCGGTATGGGATTTGTTAAAGCTTCCCAATACTGCCCCAAGGTTAAAGGAGGTAACAATTAATGAAAAACTTTGATTTTCTTAAGAAAAAGAACATAGCATTTATTGTTTCCGCCGTTCTTTTGGTTGCGGGCTTGCTTTCCTTTATAATCGGCGGCTTTAACATGGGCGTTGATTTTACAGGCGGCTCTAAAATAACCTTGCATATGGAAAAAGACCCTTCCGGCAATTTGGACACTATCGAAAAGTGCGTTGAAGAAGTTGTTGGTGCAGACAAGTTGGTTTCTGTAATTCAGTCTTCCTCCAACAAGAAGGACGTTATTGTTACAGTTAAATCTGTTGAGTCTTTTGATAAACTCGTTGCTGAAAAGATCGCTTCTCTTTACGGCGATAGCGTAGGCGATGTTGGCGACAAGGAAACTACCACTACAGACAAGG
>JAZUQW010000037.1:0-2369 GCA_045605905.1 Eubacteriales bacterium | reverse complement strand
AAGGTATAGAAAACATAGAAGAAGAAATAAGAAAGGCCATATCAACCTTTAATGAAAAACAACCTTCTTACCGTGCGATAAAACAAATTGTTTTTAGAGATACAGAGTTTGAAAAAACGACAACTAAAAAAATAAAACGTAATTATAGTTTATATTCGGAGTGATTTAATGAAAAACAACCTATTTAAACTGCTTTTGATTTTTATGTGTATTTGCATGTTTTTTTCAGGATGCAAGAAGGATGATAAAGAAAAAACAGATACACTCCAAACAAAAGAAGATAACGGTGCCACGGAGGAATCTGTCGATAAAGATATAATCAGCGCCGAAGAAAGTTTGTCAGAGCATTTTTCTTTTGATGAATCAAGCACAATCGAAACAGTATCAAGCGATGTCGTATCTGCTTTTGCGGGTTCAAAATACTATGGATTGAAAGAGCTAAACTATGTGGCGCTCGGTGATTCGATTGCTCGTGGCTATGGTTTGGATGAACCCGAATTAAGCTGTTATCCCGCGTTGTTAGCAAACTCTATGTCTGTAGTGCTTGATAATACAACTGTTAACTATGTGAATTATGCTGTTGATGGTATGACAACGCAAGGTCTTATTGATTTTTTAGCAGAAAGTTCGGAGAAGTTAGTTGAAGCTGACTTAATAACGGTTTGCATCGGTGCTAATAATTTGTTGCAACCATTCCTTAATGTAATAAAAAAGCATATGCCATCACTTGTGTCTTCTTCCGGTGTAATATCCGGAGAAGATGCCCAGAGTTCTGTGTTTATTGACGCTGTTAAGGCTATAGAAGCCGAGCTTGAAGGAAAGGCCTTTAGCGAAGAAATGAGTGCCGGGGTGGAGAAGCTTAAAGACGATCTTGTGTTTGTTATAGACGAACTTAACAGATGTGCCCCCAAAGCAGATGTAGTTATAACTACCGTGTACAGCCCATATCATGGTATTGATTTGTCTTTGCCTTATTTAGAAATATCTTTGGATTTAGGTGGCCTTTCCGATCAATGGGTATCTTTGATAAATAACGAAATAGTCCGTATAGCCCAAGAAAAAAGTTGTACACTTGTAGAAGCATATCATCCCTTTGAATCTGCAGGCGGATTGGTAAATGCATCTTTAAAAATAGTTCCGCTGAACTTTAACTTTGATCCTCACCCTAACCAAAAGGGTCATATTAAACTATCAAATTTGCATTTAGAGGCGATAAAAGAGATTGAATAATAATAAAATGCTTCGCGAAATTAGCGAAGCGTTTTTTTATGTAAATTTGGTATGTGTTCTTGATATTTTTATATATTAGTTGTATAATGCAGATAGAAAGTGGGTGCATATATGACATATCATCTTGCAATAGATATCGGCGCTTCCGGCGGCAGGCATATTTTGGGTTGGCTTGACGACGGTCGGCTGTACACTCGTGAGATATATCGTTTTGAAAACGGGGTAAAACAAAAAGACGGCTTTTTAGCTTGGGATACAGATTATCTTTTCGAACAAGTTATCAAGGGTTTAGCCTTGTGTAAACTACAAAATTGTATTCCAAAAACGCTTGCTATTGACACTTGGGGCGTGGACTATGTGCTTTTAGACGGATGTAAACGAGAAATTCTGCCCGCTATAGCATATCGTGATGGCTCTACGTCCTTAATTCAGAACGAAGTCGCAAAAATCGTATCGAAAGATTATTTGTATCAACGCACAGGCATCCAGCACCAAAGCTTTAATACTCTTTACAGGTTGTATTGTGATAAAAAGGACGGTAGGCTTGGTAAGGCAACTTATATGTTGATGATGCCTGAATATTTGTCTTTTAAGCTAACGGGCAGAATGGGGCATGAATATACTAATGCAACAACTACGGGGTTGATTAATGCAGCGTCAGGTGATTGGGATTATGATATAATAAAAAAATTAGAGTTCCCTTTGCATTTGTTTAATAAACCGTTGCAATCGCCGTGTTGCTTGGGTGGTTTTTCTTCTGAAATTCAAGCAAAGGTTGGGTTTAACGCTGAAGTACTGTTTTGCCCAAGCCATGATACTGCATCGGCTGTTATGTCTTGTCCCATGGAGGGCAGCGCTGCTTACATAAGCTCCGGAACTTGGAGCTTGGTTGGTATAGAAAACGACGTACCAATAACCAACGAACGCGCTAAAAATGCTAATTTAACAAACGAAGGCGGCGTTTTCGGGACATATAGATTTCTAAAAAATATAATGGGTATGTGGTTGTTTCAAGGCGTGCGCCGTAGTATAAATAACGAGTTTAGCTATGACCAAATGATGAACCTTGCACAAGAAAGCTCGTATGACACCGTTTTTGACCCAAATGATCATAGTTTAACCGCTCCTGCTGATATGTT
>JAZUQW010000036.1:0-3051 GCA_045605905.1 Eubacteriales bacterium | reverse complement strand
CTCCGACTTTATGATATCAAGGAGATGATGGGGGTAGATTTTGGCGGTTGGAGCGCAAGCGTCAACGGCAAGGCTACAGAGATAGAGCAGGTGTTTGGCGGCCTTATGGCGGTTAAAATCCCCTCAGGTGAAAATATTGCTGTTGAGTTTTCATACAGCACCCCCGGCAGAAGCATCGGCATAATAGCTACTGTTGCAGGCTTTACCGTGTTTGGCTTGTATGTATTCTACTTTGTTTACTTTAAGAAAGAAAAAGCAAGCTATAAGTTCTTTAGCGAAAGCTATTATGACGACCTTGGCTATCCCGAAGCTACCACTGATGAATGGAACATTGTTACAGCGATAAAAGCCCTTAAGCAATGGATTCTCAAAATTAAAAAGAAATAGTATAACACAAGCGGCAGAAACGTTCATTTCGTTTCTGCCACTATAATTGTTGAGGCTATATTGGGTTTTGTTTGGCAAACACATTATACTACAGCGACTCCGTCTGTCAACGAAAAACGCCCCGTCAAGGGCGTTAAGTTTATTTTCTTAAACCGCGTTCTTCTAAAAGCTTAAAAGCGGGGCGGGGGTCGTTACAAGTCATAAGCGTAACGCCGCAGCTTACGGAATACTCCACAGTCTCCGTATCATCCGGGCACCAACACCAAGGATCTATGCCCTGCGCCGCAAGCTGCGAAACAAGCTCTGCCGTTAGGTCATGCATACCTATGCCGATAGCATAATAATGATTAAAGCAGTCATCCTTATATCCCTTAACCCTATGCTTTGGAAAGCCTTGAGTCTTAACGCCGTACTTTTGATGCATATATGTGGTAACGTCGCCGAAAAAGCATGTCATAACCGTACGGTCAAGCAAGCCTCGTCTGTCCAATGCTGCTATCGCTTTATCCGCAGTTTCGGGGCTGTTTTGCTTTATCTCTACATTCAACAGCATATCCGTATGCTCCACAAGATCCAAATACTCGTCAAATTCAGGTATTCTGTGGATACCGAAATCCGGTAGAATAACGCCCGCATCCAAAGCCTTAAGCTCTGCCATTGAAAAGTCCGAAACAAGCCCTTTACCGTTGGTGGTACGGTCAACTGTCTCATCATGGATAACGGCAAGTCTACCGTCACGGGTAAGGTTAAGGTCCATTTCTAAACCGTCAACACCAAGATTTATAGCGTTTTCGAAGGAAAGCATGGTGTTTTCCGGCCAAAGAGCTTTAGCCCCTCTGTGGCCGATTATTTTAATATTTTCAGTAGATTGATTCCAATAATTCTTCATAGTTCAAGCATCCCCCAACCAAAATATTCATATAACCACAATACGGTAAACCTATCCTTTAGCTCTTTGCCGTATTTCATTGCGTTTACAACGGTTTCCTTACCGTAAAAGTCCAAAAGTTTCTGCGGCGATAAGCCCGCCGCATCAAGCATTTTTTGCATTTCCGCGGCAGTGGGCGACAAGCGCAAAACGGATTTTATTCCTTCCGCATCGTAATTTCCTGCACGGTTGCCATGCAAGCTTACCTTTTCTTGAAGCTTGACAATCTCTTCTGCGGCGCGAGGCAAAAGCTTCTTAACGTTCCCAAAATGAGCCTGTGCATCAAAATCAAAGCGCGGATGCATATTTGTTGCCGCAACAGCATCTCTTATCATTGCTGTAAAATACGATGCACAGCCAACATCAACACCGTGGGGTTGATGTGCTCTTCCCTGCTCTATTGAGTAGAGTTCGAAAAAATGTGCCATATGATGCTCGCTACCGGAGGCAGGACGTGACGAGCCTGCATAGCTCATCTCAACGCCAACGTTTAACAACGCATCGGCAAGCAGTGCCACCGCAGTTTCTTCTCTGTTTAGAATTCGTTGTATATTACAGGCAACTTGTGTGGCACATTCATAAACACGGTCGTATATTTCTTTACAAAAGTACTCGCCCTTAATTTGCTTGGCAAGCAGCCAATCGTTTAAACAGCTAAACTTGCCCAAAACATCTCCTATCCCCGCCCGAATAAGCTCAAGGGGGGCGTTGCGCAATATCAGAGTATCGCATATAATGATCTTGGGCGGTGCGGTCTTTAGTGTTACCTTCATTCCGTCAAGAATCAGCGCGGCACCGTCAGACGCAAAACCATCCATAGACGGGGCGGTTGCAACGTATATGTAATACAAGCCATGGGTCTTTGCAATATACTTGCATAGGTCGTTGATGGTGCCGCCGCCTATACCAATTAAAGCATCAGTTCTTACGCTAATCGCTTTTTCCGCTACCGATATTGCCTTTTCGTTGGGTATCAGAACTACGTCGCCCGAAAAAACAACGGTTGTGCATTTATCTGTATTGATATTACCGCCCGCCGTTTTAAAGGCTTTTAAGGTGTTTTCATCAGCGATGATAAGCGCGTTTTTAAATTTTGCAACAAGGTCATGCAAAGCCTTTGTTGCACCAACACCTTTGTAAACTTGCTCTACTGCGCAATAATGACTTTTGCCGCAAGAACAATCTTTTATTTCCAAAGCTTACCACCCCCACTTTCTTTCATTATAGTCCCGCAATACGCATTTTGTCAACAGCGTAAAAGTCAAATTTATTCTTGACATTTTCTCCGCTATGTATTATAATGATTTGCGTTCACAACGAGATGTAGCGCAGTTTGGTAGCGCGCTTCGTTCGGGACGAAGAGGCCGCAGGTTCGATTCCTGTCATCTCGACCAAAAAAGCAGGATAGGGCTTTATGCCCTATCCTCCTTTTTTGCTTGATAGCGTATTTCAAGCTTTGGCTCCGTCCCGAAGGAAGTGAGGGACGAGGTCGCGTTCACGAGCGCCGCCGGAGGCGAGTGCAGCGAGTGATAAGCGGGTGCCGCGGTCGAATTTTTACGGCGCAGTGACTAACGAAGCCGATAAAAATTCGGGCACCGCAAACGGTAGCCGCAGGTTCGATTCCTGTCATCTCGACCAATACTAATTAAGGTTGATTCAAAACGAATCAACCTTAATTTTTTGTGCTTTTTCGCCTGTTATCAGCGCTTTTGTTTGTACAAGGCGCTGTAAAAATG
>JAZUQW010000035.1:0-5857 GCA_045605905.1 Eubacteriales bacterium | reverse complement strand
ATTTGGCAAGCCCGTATTCGTTACCGACTATCCGAAGGAAATCAAGGCGTTCTATATGCGCTTGAACGACGACGGCAAGACGGTTGCGGCGGCAGATATGCTCGTTCCCGGCGTTGGTGAGCTTATCGGCGGTTCTCAAAGAGAAGAACGTCTCGATTTGTTAAAGAACAGAATTGCCGAAATGGGCCTTGAAGAAAAAGATTATTGGTGGTATTTAGAGCTTCGCGAATTCGGCGGTACCCGTCACGCAGGCTACGGCTTGGGCTTTGAGCGTTTGATAATGTATATAACAGGTATGTCTAATATACGTGACGTTGAGGCGTTCCCCAGAACCACAGGCAGTGCCGAATTTTAAGTTTTACCGAAAGGTGATATGTATATGATTACCCGTGCAGAACTTCAAAAGGAATACGATGGCTACAAGGCTCTTGGTTTAAAGCTTGATATGACGCGCGGCAAGCCTGCCCGTGAACAGCTTGATATAATGGAGCCTTTGCTTGGTATTCTTTCAACTAAAGACGATTGCATTTTTGATGGCATAGATTGTCGTAACTATGGCATATTGGACGGTATCCCTGCCGCAAAGCGTATATTTTCCGATATCCTCGGCGTGCCTACCGAGAAGATAATAGTTGGCGGTAACTCTAGCCTTAATCTGATGTATGATACTATGGCACGTGCTATGTTAAGCGGCGTTGTGGGCAGCGAAAGACCTTGGTCGAAATATGATCAAATCAGCTTTCTTTGCCCTGTTCCCGGCTATGATAGGCACTTTGCCATCTGTGAGTATTTCGGTATAAATATGATAAAGGTGCCCATGACAAGCGAAGGCCCCGATATGAATTTGGTGGAAAAGCTTGTTAAGGAAGATGATAGCATAAAGGGTATTTGGTGTGTTCCCAAATATGCAAACCCCAGCGGTATTACATACTCTTATGAGACCGCACGCCGTTTTGCATCCCTCAAGCCTAAGGCAAAGGACTTTAGAGTTTTTTGGGATAACGCTTATGCAATTCACGATTTAAGTGATACCCCTGATGAATTGCCCGAAATCCTTTCGCTTGCCGCAGAATATGGCAATGAGAATATGTTTTTCGAATTCACTTCCACGTCCAAAATAAGCTTTCCCGGTTCGGGTTTGGCGGCAATTGCTTCCAGCGTGGAGAATATAAAAGCTATAACAAAGCAACTTTCGTATCAAACCATAGGTTACGATAAGCTTAACCAGCTTCGCCACGCAAAGCTTTTCCCTAACAAAGAAAGCCTGTTTAACCACATGAAGCTTCATAGGGATATAATCAAGCCCAAGTTTGATGCCGTGCTTGATGAGTTTGATAAGCGCAAGATAAACAAGCTTGAGGGTGTAAGCTATACCCGTCCAAATGGCGGCTATTTCATAAGTCTTAATTTGCCTAACGGTTGCGCAAAGCGTTTGGTAAAGCTTGCGGCAGATGCAGGTCTTGCACTCACTGCAGCAGGTGCCACCTTCCCTTACGGTAAGGACCCCAACGACAGTAACTTGCGTATAGCACCTACTTTCCCCCCTCTTGAGGATATAAAAACAGCGGCAAAGGTGTTGGCTTGCTGTATTCAGCTTACCGTGGCAGAGTATGAAGAGAAATTTGCCAGCGGCGCTGACTATCAAAAGCAATAATAAGACCAATAAATCTATTTGTTTTTGCATAATTCCCACAACAAAACCGTACAGCTCTTTTTGCTGTACGGTTGTTTTTATCGGGGTCCCCGAGAAATCGTCAGATTTCTTGGGGTGATTATAGGGGAGATTTTGTGTTTAGTGTTTGGTTAAGTATGTTTATTACCCGCTTTTTGTCCCCGCTCCATAAGGGGGCAACAAGATGTCTTTTTGGTCCATCGCCTGTAATACGGTGGACGATAACATCTTCGGGGATGATATCAACGCAAGCTTTGATCAGCTCTGCATATTCCTCAAGCTCAAGAACTTTGAATTTGCCTTCCTTGTAATCTTCAGACAAGTCTGTCCCTTTCAAAACATGTAACAGCTGCAACTTTATACCTTTGCTGTATTTACAAGCGTGTGCAACAGTTTCAAGCATCATTTCTTTTGTTTCACCGGGCAGTCCAAGTATAACATGGGTTATAACCTCAATATTTTTTTCAGCAAGCGCCGCTGCCGCGTTGTTATAACACGCCAAATCAAAGCCGCGCCTTATATACTCGGCGGTTTGCGGATGAATTGTTTGCAAGCCTAACTCCACAAAAAGTGGTTTTTTATCATTTAGCGCCCACAAAAAATCCAGCACATCATCAGGTAAACAGTCAGGTCGTGTAGCTATAGAGATAGCTACTATGTCTTCGCGCTCGGTAAGGGGTAAATACAGCTCTTTAAGTCGTTCGACGGGGGCGTACGTGTTTGTATACGCTTGGAAGTAGGCTATGTATTTTGTGCTCTCGTTAACCTTTGAGCCCAGCCTCGCCTTTGCCTTTTCTATTTGAAGCTCAAGACTTTCGTTGCCTTTTTCCGCAAACTCACCGCTGCCGTCAAGACAAAATATACAGCCCTTTGTTCCTATTTTACCGTCACGGTTTGGACATGTAAAACCGCCATCAAGTGCAAGTTTATAAACCTTACAACCAAAACGCTCTTTAAAATACCGGTTTACTCCTTTGTAAGAGGACATTCAATACCTCCCACAAACTTAAGCAAATTCTCTGTGTTTACTAATATTTGGCAACCTCTTACTCCTGCACTTACGGTTATTTCGTCAAACAGAATACAGCTTTCGTCAAAATAAGTGGGGAAGGGCTTTTTCATACCGATGGGTGAACAGCCTCCTCTAATGTATCCCGTAACTCCCAACAACTCTTTTACAGGCAAAAGCTCAACTTTTTTGTTGCCGCTGTGTTTAGCTGCTTTTTTTAGATCCAGCTCTCCGTCAACCGGTATACAAAAAACGCAAAATCCAAGCTTATCACCTTTAGCAACCAAAGTTTTAAAAACCATTTCACAAGAAAGACCAATTGAATTTGCCACTTTTGTACCGGATAAATCGTTTTCGTCCCATTCATAATAAAAGGGCGTGTATTTAATTTTGGCCGCATCTAACATACGCATGGCGTTTGTTTTTACATCCATAGCTATTCAGCCTCTTTCGTTTTGTTGCCTTCGGTTATTCTTTCAATCAAATAGCGGCTGTAAAGCATATTTGCACAAGCGGTGGTAACAGCACGTAAAAGACAACCCTCGTCTGTTTGCGGAAGAGGCTTGGAACTATCCTCATTAAAAAAAGCTTTTGCCATAGCACAATCAAGCTCTTCACAAAACATATCAAAGGCTTCGGCAGTATGCCTGCCGCTTAACAAGTTACCCATACCAACGCATATATCAGAAAGCCCCATTATATTTTTAAGCACACAAACCGTGTACAAATAAGCCAAGTGATAGCGGGTGTATTTTTTATTAACCGGCGGTAATGTAATTTTTTGTTTAACGTAGTTGTTAATCATGGCGGCTGTGATGATTTTTTCATCTTTGTCGCGCTTAAAAACAGAAAGCTGTTTATCAAGCACCACCAAAACTTGGTCCATATATAAATCAATATCAGGCAAACTGTTCCAACGGGGCGCTTTGTACGCTCTGATGTCTTCAATAGTCAGCATTTACAATTCCTCCTTACAAGTATAAGTTTATCATCTTTTTAAAAAATAGTCAACAAAAACATAAAAACATTATCAAAAAACTATTGACATGGTTATTATTATTGTGTATAATAGTTTTGAGAATTAGATAAAGCGGTTTTACAAAGGAGAAAATTATGGCTAAAAAAATCAAATACAACAAGGTCGTACCTATTGAGTCTATCCGTGATATGATGCAAAAAGCAGTATCTGCAATGGGTGACGAAGTCCTTTTTAAGTATAAAAAAGCCGGCAAGGTTTGTGATGCCTCTTGCAAAGAGTTTTACGAGGCAACAGTTTGTCTTGGTAACGCTTTGGCGGCACGCGGTTTTGTTTCCGGTTGTCATATTGCTTGTACCGGTAATAACAGTTATAATTGGATAATAAGCTACGTCAGCACTCTTTGCGGCAAAAATGTGTTTGTTCCTATCGACAAGGATATTCCCACAAAGGATATGTTTAATATCCTCAATCATAGCGAAAGCCAAGTAGTTTTTTGCGATAAATCTTATGTCAGCGCACTTGTTTCCGGTAAAGATCAGTTGCCCAATATCAAACTTATCGTTTGTTTAGAAGGTGAGTGTGAAGGCGCGGTTTCCATAGACAGCCTGCTTGCAGAAGGAAAAAAGCTTATGGATGAAAATTACAGCGTTTATCTTGACGGCACTTCTGCTGATTATGATCTTAAGCTGCTTGTTTATACATCCGGTACCACCGGTAACCCCAAAGGCGTTATGCTTTCTCAACACAATATTCGTTCTGCCATATACTACGGCTTGATGGTGGAAACAGTTAATACACGTTGCCTTTCAGTTCTTCCTTATCACCATACCTACGAAGCTGTAATAGGTATATTGGTATCCATTCACAAGCATAACTGCATCTGCATAAATGAGTCTCTCCGCGCAGTACTTGCGAACATCCAGCTTTATAAGCCTGTATATATCTTTGTTGTTCCCGCGTTTGCAGAGCTGTTCTATAAGCGTGTTAATGCAGCGCTTGAAGAAAAAGGCAAACTTGGTACTGTTAACTTTATGATGAAGGTTACCAAGGTGCTTCGCAAGATTGGTATAGATATACGCCGCAAGGTGTTTAAGCAGATAATTGACAACTTTGGTGGCGAGTTAAGACAGATCGTTTGCGGCGGCGCACCTGTAAGATCAGAGGTTGCCGAATTCTTCACCAATATTGGCATTGATTTGGAAATCGGCTATGGTATAACCGAATGTTCACCTCTCGTTTCCGTTAACCAAGCGGGTGACAATGACTTTACTTCTGTCGGTAAGATTCTTCCCTGCCTTGAAATTAAGATAGACGGCAGCGACGAAAACGGAAACGGCGAAATATGCGTTAAGGGTGACATTGTAATGATGGGCTACTACAAGGATGCCGAACAAACAGCAGAAGTTATTGTTGATGGTTGGTTTCACACGGGTGACCTTGGCAATTATACCGATGAAAAGCTTTACATTACAGGCAGAAAAAAGAACCTTATAGTTCTTGATAACGGTAAAAACATTTATCCCGAGGAAATCGAAAACTATATTTACGGCATTCCCTATGTTAAAGACGCTGTTGTGTATTCCGTAAAGGATGACAAGGGTGCAGAAACTGCTCTTTGCTGTGAAGCTTTTCTTGATAAAGAAAAAATGCCAAACAGCGGCGCAAACGCAGAAGAGACATTCAAGGCGGATGTTTCTGCTGCAGTAAAAGAGCTTCCTCAATATAAGCATATCTCTAAAATAGTGTTAAGGGACGACGAGTTCCCCAAGACCACAACTAAAAAAATTAAGAGAAACGAAGTAATCAAAAAATAATTATTTTTCTCCTTGAAGAGGGAAGCTGTAAAGTTTTTTAAACAGCTTCCTTCTTTTTTGTCGTTTGGTATTGAAAAAAGAGAAAAAAAGATTTATAATGTAAAAAAACGTAAAGGAGAATTGTATATGGGAAAATTAACCGTTGTTGACCACCCTTTAGTTCAGCATAAGCTGACAATAATGCGTGATAAAAATACAGGCGCAAAGGATTTTAGAGGTTTACTCGATGAAATATCTATGCTTATGGGCTATGAGGTTACCCGTGATTTTCCCTTGTGTAATGTTGAGATCGAAACACCTCTTACTCCTATGGTAGGCAAAAAAATAGCAGGTAAAAAGCTTGCCATTGTCCCTATATTAAGGGCAGGTCTCGGTATGGTTGA
>JAZUQW010000034.1:0-13997 GCA_045605905.1 Eubacteriales bacterium | reverse complement strand
AGCATCCTGTATGGGATGAGCAAAATCATAAAGGGGATAAATACACCACTTATCTCCTTGGCGATGATGGGTTGCCCTTAATATACGGTAAATTGCGGGGTCACGCATATTCATATTGGGAGAGGACATATCGATTTTTGCCCTTAAGGTGCAAGCGCCATCAGCAAACTCGCCGTTCTTCATTTTTTCAAACAGCTCTAAATTTTCTTCAACACTACGATTTCTGTACGGACTGTCTTTGCCCGGCTCGGTCAAAGTGCCACGATATGCGCGCATTTCTTCACTTGAAAGGTCGCAAACATAGGCAAGGCCTTTCTTTATAAGCAGAATAGCAAACTCATAGCATTTTTCAAAATAATCGGAACCGTAAAGGACCCTGTTTGGAACTGCGCCAAGCCACATAAGGTCTTCGTAAATAGATTTTACATAGCTATCTTCTTCCTTGGAAGGGTTTGTGTCATCGTATCGCAAGTTGAATTCGCCGCCGAATTTTTTTGCCGCGCTGTAGTTTATGCATATAGCCTTAGCACTGCCAATATGCAAACAACCGTTAGGTTCGGGAGGAAATCTTGTATGGATCTTATTAACCTTACCCTCCGCGAGATCGTTTTCTATAATATCAAACAAATAGTTACTGCTGTTTTCCATGGAAAAACTCTCCTATACATTATAGTTTGTCCGCAAAAGCGGTAAGACGTGCAACAACCTTCTCTTTACCCAAAATTGACATTACTTCATACATATCGGGGCTGTTCATCTTGCCTGTAACGGCAATACGCAAGAACATACTAACATCGCCCACGTGACCGCCAAAAGCTTCGGGATTGGCCTTGTATGCCTTAATATCGGGAGAATATCCGATAGCAGATGCCACCGCCTTGATTTTATCAAACCATGCACTTTGTTCATCGCCGGAGTCATAGCTTTCAACAAACAAAGCTATTGCTTTCTTAATATCCTCTTTGCTGAAGTTTTCGGGAATGCTGTCTATAATTTCAAAATACTCATCATAAAAGAAACCGATATAGGCCTTAACCTCACTATAAAGCGCAAAGTCTTTACGAGGTTTTGCACCGCCTCTGCCAATAGAAAGAATACGTATTGCTTTATCCTTATCAGCGGTAAGCAACGCATTAAATTCTTTGTCTTCAGAAGCTGTCCAAATAACCAAGCGACCGTATATCTCTTCTCCGCTCATGCGGGAGAGAACGTTTTTACTGACATCAGCAAGCTTCTTAAGATCAAACAAGGAACCGGAAGCACTCATCTTTTTTATAGAGAATTTAAATTCATCCAACGGGGCGTTGGGATTTGCCCTACGCCAATCCTCGAAATTGGAGTTTAAAAGGGTCATAACATATTCGGTAACACATTCAGGTGCATAACCGTCACTTATATACGAGGTCAAGCCCGCGCCTTTATCACGCTTTGAAAGCTTTTTCTTAACCAGCTTAACGCTACCGTCTTCTTCTGTTACCTCTGCAAGCTTCATAAGTTGTGAAATATGCAAATACTTTGGAATCTTAAAATCATACGCCTTGAAAAGCTGTATATGATAGGGCAAACTGGGTAACCACTCTTCACCTCTAATAACGTGTGTAGTGTGCATAAGATGGTCATCCACCGCATGTGCCAAGTGATATGTGGGCATCCCGTCGCTCTTAAGCAAAACGTGGTCTATATCGTTTTCGGTTATTTCAATAGTACCCTTAATAAGGTCTGTAAATTTCACTTTATTTTCAGAGGAACCGAAAGATTTAAAACGCAAAACAAAGGGCTTGCCCGCTTTTAAGTTTTCTTCTACCTGCTCATAACTTAAATCACGACACTTAACATACTCTCCGTAATAACCGGGTATAACCTTTGCTGCCTCCTGCTTCTCACGCAGAGCAGCAAGCTCGTCAGCGGTGCAGAAGCATGGATATGCCTTGCCCTCTGCAACCAATTTTTTGGCATAACAGCGATAGATTTGACGGCGGTCGCTTTGCCTGTAAGGGCCGTAATCACCGCCATGAACAACACTTTCATCAAATTTTATGCCAAAGCTTTCAAAAGCCTTAATAATATCGTTTTCCGCACCCTCTACTTCACGTTTAGAATCCGTATCCTCAATCCTCAAATAAAACACGCCATCACTCTGATGTGCAAGGCGTTCCCCCACCAAAACGGGGAATAAACCGCCAAAATGAACGAAACCTGTAGGGCTGGGAGCAAAGCGTGTTACTGCCGCACCTTCTTTTAAGTTGCGTGGTGGATATTGAGCCTCATAATAATCTGTGTTTTTATCTACATCGGGGAAAAGTAGTTCCGCCAACTTTAAGTTTTCCATACATTCCTCCAAATTTCGCCTTTTAATGTATTATAATAATCAATGATACCATTTTTTTGTCACTTTTTCAATAGTAATATTACATTTTTTACAAGCTTTATTAAAAATTACAATACGCACTACAAACGTGTGCATGTTTGCAATAAAATCGACAAAAAAAAACACGCTATTTTGATGTAAATAAAACAATAAAAATATTCGAAAAACTATTGACAACACCTTTTTCCTGTGCTATACTTACCATAAATGATGATGGTATTTTAGTGTTAATCATAAAATTCCGGAGGGGGATTTGATATGGGTAACAAGTTGATATACGAGCAACCCGAGCTTACTATTAAGTATTTTTTGTTTGATGGCGATATCGCAACCATAAGCGACGTTACAAGTAGTTGCGCTCCAAACGAGAGCGACAATAGCGCTATTGAAGCACCCGATGAAAGCGATAACTGGTGGGGCGATTGGTAAACTCTTGCCTTTTTTCTTAAAAAGCGGTCAAAGTTTATGGCACTCCGTTCCCTCCAAACGGTAATATAACAAAAATCAGCAGGCCCTGCGGGGTCTGCTTTTCATTTATTGCAGTGAAAAATTCAAACATCAAAACTTGCCGCCCCCGACCATTACGCTGTAAAATAAAAAAAAGAGTTGACGTTTACGCCAACTCCTTTTTTTATTTTGATCGTATGATTTATTCGTATTCCACAACATTTGCCCAGCGTAGGAGAAGTTCTCTTTCGCTATCCTTGCGTTTTACGGATTGCGATGCGGCAACGATTGGCATCCACTTTTGAACGTATTGCATTGCGGTATCGCTCTTCTTACAGAAAAGGCGCAAATACATCTCCGCCTCTTTGTCAGCACCGGTAAGCTTAAACAACAGATAAGTTCTTGCAGCATCTGCAGAAGCATTGCCTTGAGTGGCGTGAGACCAGTCTAATATATATGGAACACCGTCATCTGTGATGATTATATTTGAGGGGTTAAAGTCACCGTGACAAAGCTTATTGTGCTTGGGCATAGACTCAAGCCTTGTATGAAGCTCATAGCGGGTAGTTGCATCCAAATCGGTTTCGTTAATTTTTCTATGCATTTTATCCTTAAGTTTGTTAAGCAATGGGCAGGTTTTAGAATGCATTTCAAGCTGAAGGTCTACAAACAACTCTAAATACTCATCAAATTTATCAGGGTTTTCCTCCATAAGCTGCTGCAAGGTTTTGCCGGGGATATAATCAGCCCGAAAAGCCCAGCAACCGTCAATAGTCATAACCTCGAGTATACGAGGGATATTGAGCCCAGTTTGTTCAACGCGGGATTGATTAAGTGCTTCATTCAAAACATCTGACTTTGAAAAGCTTAAGTTAAAGGACTTAACTACCGTATTACCGTCGCGGAATATAGTTTTTGTGGGCCTTACGGCTAGGATTTGATCATTTTGTATGTTCATCATACTTCCTCCTTTGTTCCGTAGTATGCATTAAGATACATTTGCTTTATCTCACTCATAAGAGGATAGCGAGGATTTGCACCGGTACATTGGTCGTCGAAGGCCTGTTCGGTCATATCATCCAAACGGTCAAGATAATCTTTTTCGTCTATGCCGTATTCCTTAACGGAAGCCTTTACGCCAACCTTGATCTTAAGTTCCTCAACTGCGGTAATAAGGCCTTCAAATTTAGCTTTGTCATCTTCTCCGCCAATGCCAAGATATTCAGCAACTTCTGCATATCTGCGCAGAGTGTGAGGATGTGTATATTGAGGGAATGTGCCCATTTTAGGAGGAACTTCTGCCGCGTTAAACCTTAACACCTCGGTTATAAGCAAAGCGTTTGCCAAACCGTGGGCAAGGTGATGAAACGCACCAAGCTTATGTGCCATAGAGTGACACACGCCCAAAAAAGCATTAGCAAAGGCCATGCCTGCCATTGTTGCGGCATTCGCCATATGCTCTCTTGCTTCGGGGTCGTTAGGACCGTTGTCGTATGCTCTGGGCAAATATTCAAACACAAGCTTTAAGGCTTTAAGCGCCATGCTGTCTGTAAAATCTGTTGCCATAACAGATGCATAAGCTTCCAAAGCGTGAACCAAAACGTCGATACCGGAAGCAGATGTAAGCCCCTTGGGAGCGTTCATCATAAGATCGGCATCCACTATTGCCATATCAGGCATAAGCTCGTAGTCTGCCAAAGGATATTTAACGCCTGTGCTTTCATCGGTGATAACCGCAAAAGGTGTTACTTCAGAACCTGTACCCGCCGAAGTAGGGATCGCCACAAAATATGCTTTTTCGCCCATTTTGGGGAACGGTGCGATGCGCTTTCTAATATCCATAAAGCGCATTGCCATATCCATAAAATCAGCCTCGGGATGCTCGTAAAGAACCCACATGATTTTTGCGGCATCCATAGGCGACCCGCCGCCCAACGCGATTATAACATCAGGCTTGAATGCGCGCATTTGCTCGGCACCGGCTTTAGCGCAAGCTAATGTAGGATCCGGCTCTACAGCAGAGAAAGTAGTATGCATTATACCAAGCTCGTCAAGCTTTTGCTCAACACACTTGGTATAGCCGTTTTGATACAAAAAGCTATCGGTTACTATAAAAGCGCGTTTGGTTTTGCTGATATCCCCAAGCTCTGCAAGAGCCACAGGCAAACAACCCTTTTTGAGATATACCTTTTCGGGGGTTCTGAACCACAGCATATTTTCTCTCCTTTCCGCAACATTCTTTATATTAAGGATATGTTCTATACCTACGTTTTCGGAAACGCTGTTACCGCCCCAGCTACCGCAACCAAGGGTGAGAGAAGGACGCATTGCAAAGTTATAAATATCACCGATACCACCGTGAGAGGAGGGAGTATTTACAACTATACGGCAAGTTTTCATACGTTCGGCAAACTCCGCAAGCAGAGCTTTTTCGGTAATAGTATTTAAAAATATAGAGGAAGTGTGACCAAAGCCACCGTCTGCGATAAGCTGTTCTGCTTTGCTGAACGCATCTTCCACATTCTTTGCCTTATACATAGCAAGCACGGGTGAAAGCTTTTCATGAGCAAAGGCTTCGGAAAGCTCCACGCTTTCAACCTCGCCAATTAAAACTTTTGCACGGGGCGGAACGGTAACGCCTGCGATTTCGCCAATGCGACAAGCACTTTGACCAACAATGGCCGCATTGAGCGAACCGTTGATTATCATAGCGTGACGGACCCTATCTATCTCGTCTTCCTTTAAAAAGTAAGCTCCTCTTCTTTCAAACTCTGCTTTAACAGCATCATAAACGCCTTCCATAACGATTACAGACTGTTCGGAAGCGCAAATCATACCGTTATCAAAGGTTTTAGAATGTATGATAGAGTTAACCGCAACAATGATATCAGCACTGTCGTGGATTATAGCAGGAGTATTGCCGGCACCAACGCCGATGGCAGGTTTTCCGCTGGAATAAGCGGATTTCACCATACCGGGACCGCCTGTAGCAAGTATGGTATCGGACGCTTTCATAAGAGTAGTGGTCATTTCCAAAGAAGGAACATCTATCCAACCGATAATACCTTCCGGAGCACCTGCAGCAACCGCCGCCTCCAAAACTACCTTCGCTGCAGCGATAGTAGAATTCTTTGCTCTGGGGTGAGGACTGATTATAATACCGTTACGCGTTTTAAGTGCAATAAGAGTTTTGAATATAGCGGTAGAAGTGGGGTTAGTAGTAGGTATAATAGCCGCCAAGACACCCACGGGCTCTGCAATCTTACTTATGCCAAAAACAGGGTCGCTTTCTATTACACCGCAGGTCTTTGAATCTTTATAAGCGTTATAGATATACTCTGCGGCATAGTGATTTTTGATAACTTTATCTTCCACCACGCCCATGCCTGTTTCCTCAACCGCCATCTTTGCCAAGGGAATACGCGCCTTATCGGCGGCAAGGGCAGCTGCTTTAAAGATCTCATCTACCTGCTTTTGACTGTAGGTTGAAAATTTTTCCATGGCGTTGCGCACATTAACTATAAGCTCATTAAGCTTATCAACGCCTTCGGTATAAGGATAATTATTACTCATAATACAAGCACCTCCACATATCATTATACACGTAAATAATATCAACTCGTTTTGCTAAAGTCAAGGGCGAAAAAATTTTTCAGCAAATGGATAAAAAAGCGGAAAGCCTTAGCTTTCCGCTTTGTATAATATGATATATAAACTTATGCCTTGCCGTTGCAACCGAGAACGTTAACCAACTTGTGGCGAACAAGTTCCTTAATGTTTGCTCTTGCGGGCTTAAGATACTCTCTGGGGTCAAACTTGTCGGGATGTTCATTAAAGAACTTACGAACGGTGCCGGTCATAGCAAGTCTGAGGTCAGAGTCGATATTGATCTTACAAACAGCAAGAGAAGCTGCCTTGCGAAGCTGATCTTCGGGAACACCGATAGCGCCGGGCATCTTACCACCGTTTTCGTTAATCATGGTAACGTAGTTTTGAGGAACGGAAGAAGAACCGTGAAGAACGATGGGGAAACCGGGAAGTCTCTTGGAAATATCTTCAAGAATAACAAAACGGAGTTGAGGTTCTGTACCGGGCTTAAATTTATATGCGCCGTGGCTGGTACCGATAGCGATTGCCAAAGAATCAACGCCGGTCTTGGAAACAAATTCTTCAACTTCTTCGGGACGAGTATAGGAAGAATCCTCTGCAGAAACCTGAACGTCATCTTCAATACCTGCGAGAGTGCCGAGTTCGCCTTCAACAACAACGCCGTGTGCGTGTGCATATTCAACTACCTTTTTGGTGAGTTCGATGTTATCCTTAAAAGAATGAGAAGAACCGTCTATCATAACGGAGGTAAAGCCGCCGTCTATACAAGACTTGCAGGTTTCGAAATCGGGACCGTGGTCAAGGTGAAGAACAACGGGAATTTCGGGGCATTCAAGAACTGCAGCTTCAACCAACTTAACAAGATAAGTGTGATTTGCATAAGCGCGTGCACCCTTGGAAACCTGAAGTATAACGGGTGCCTTTTCTTCCTTACAAGCTTCTGTAATACCTTGAACAATCTCCATATTGTTCACGTTGAAAGCGCCGATAGCGTAGCCGCCCTCGTAAGCCTTCTTAAACATTTCAGCAGAAGTAACTAATGCCATAACAAAATCTCTCCTTTTATAAGAAAAATTGAATTTACCCTTTTAGTTTAGCAGTATTTGTGAGCGTTGTCAAGAGATAGTGGGTAAAATAATATTAAAATCAGCTAAAAAGATGGTTGATTTTATGTAAAAACTGTGCTATAGTTATTTGGAAATAAAATGTTGAAAGGATGTTTTTAAAATGAGCACATTAAAAGGCGCATGCATTATAGGTCAGTCCGGCGGTCCTACTTCTGTTATTAACGCTTCCGCATACGGTTGCATTAAGACTGCTTTGGAAAACGAAAATATCACCAAGGTTTATGGCGCACTTAACGGTATTAAGGGCGTTCTTGATGATAACCTTATTGATATGGGCAAGGAAGATCCCAACGAGCTTGAGTATATGAAGTATACTCCCTCCTCTGCTTTGGGTAGCTGCCGCTATAAGCTTAAGAGCGCTGATGTTGATGATACAGATTATCATCGTATTCTTGAGATATTCAGAAAATATGATGTACGTTACTTCTTCTATAACGGCGGTAACGACTCTATGGATACTTGTAACAAGATATCCAAATTTATGCTTGAACACAACTATGAATGCCGCGTAATGGGTATTCCCAAGACTATAGATAACGACTTGGCCGGCACAGACCACTGCCCCGGTTACGCTTCTGCAGCTAAATACATCGCTACTTCTCTTATGGAGATCTATCACGATGCAAGAGTTTACGACAAAGGTATGATTACCGTTGTTGAAATCATGGGTAGAAATGCAGGCTGGCTTACCGCTGCTGCTTCCTTGGCAAGCTACAAGGGTTGCGGTCCCGACCTTATCTATCTTCCCGAAGTTGCTTTCAATATGAAAGACTTTATTGCTAAAGTTAAGGCTATCTATGAAGAAAAGGGCAAGTGCATAATTGCTGTTTCCGAGGGTATCCACAACAGAATGGGTAGACTTGTTTCCGATACCGGTAAGAAGGACTCTTTCGGTCATCCTCAACTTGGCGGTCTTGCTGCTTTGTTAGCAAAGAAGCTTGAAAAAGCTACCGGCGCAAAAGTAAGAGGCATCGAGCTTTCCCTTCTCCAACGTTGTGCTGCACACTGCGCTTCTCAAACCGATATTGACGAAAGCTTTTCTGCAGGTAAGGCTGCAGTTGAATGTGCTGTTGCAGGCGTTACCGATAAGATGGTTGGCTTCAAGAGAAAGAAATCCAAGAGCGGCTACAAGTGTGCTATCGAACTTTTTGATCTCTCCGTTGTTGCTAACGCCGAAAAGAAAGTTCCCAAGAGTTGGTTAAACAAGACTAAAGACGGTCTTAACGACAAGTTCATCGCGTACGCGCTTCCCCTTATTCAGGGCGAAACCCAACTTCCTAAAGAAGACGGTCTTCCCAGATTTGTTAAGCTTAACAAAGTAAAGGCTGAATAATTACAAAAAGCATCCCCCGCTTTGAAAAAAGCGGGGGAATTTTTGTTAGGTAACACAAAGAAGACCTACGGTTTCTTTATAAGTCGATGGGTGCTTAATTATTCTGTTTTCTTTGCTTTGGAACTTGAACATCGCAAAACTGAAGCTTGACCAAAAAATGCAAATAATTGTCATCGCGGGGAGCACGCAGATAAAGACTTCTTTCTTCATTGCATGGCAATATCAAAATCACGTTATATTTACAGTCCTGCTCTGCAAACTTTGCAAACCATCCGTTGCTTTCAGCAATGCAACGGATAAATTCCAATTGTTCATTTGCTCTTTCAGTACCCAAATGACTTTTTGATGCAACATCAAACTGTACACATAGTATATATTTGCGATCGCTGAACATAGTTTTTAACTTAATTTTTCCACGAGCGCAATTTTCGGCGGCAAATGCCACTATGGCGGCTATTGCCGTTTGGTAATCGGTAACTACGCCGTTGCAACAGTAATGTGACGGTATGGCGTCGCAATTTACAAATACGCCCAAATCGTAAAGTATATCATTGGCAAGCTTACAAACTTTTGCGGCGTGCATGCCGGGCTCAAAGCTCTCGCGGGATCGCAACGTAACGTCCGACACCATCTCAAGCATTTGATGAGCGTTCATTCTTCTAAGCAATTGCTTGTTTCTGACCTCCACTATGCTACGGTCGTTTGCCAAAACCTCGTTACCCATGCGGGCAAAAAGTTCCTCTACCTCCGCAACGCGCTGCTCGGCCTCCACCTTCATTCTAATTGCACTTTGTACAAACGCCTTCGTTGTCTTTTCTTGTCTGAAGAGAAAATACTCTTTAAAGCGCGAAACAGTTATTACACTCTTGTTTTTGTTGTTAAACTTTGCCCTGCTTATCTGCCCGATATTCATTTTTACAAACATCAAGTAATCTGATGGGAATATGAGCCGCAAAACAAGCTCACCCTCGTATACTTTCAGTTCTTTTGCCGCAAGTTTGTTATATGCTAAAATGCGAAACCTTTCATCGGTAATGAAAGACGGAACATCATCCATCTCGATATATTTAGCCATATCCTTCGCCGGTGTACCGGACGGACATTCAAACGCCGGATTCATAATACCTCTTTCTTTATACCATGTATATTTATTGTATCGATACTATTTATATTTTACAATTTTTACATTTTGAGTCAATTTGCATTTTTATCGATTTTTATGTATTTTTAGGCATATTTTTTAGGGAAACAAATTAGTTAACAAACGTTATTGTGTCAAGGCTCAATTAATATATCGTAATTTCGGAAAACACAGAGAACAGGCATTGCAAAACCCAAGCAGTAAAGATTTGGTAAAGAACGCGCATAATATGTTGACAAACACATAAAATAGTGTTAGTATCGTCGGTGAATCGGAATAAGTGGTGGAGTCTGTCACCGATGTAAAAACACGTCGGTTTATCTCGATTAGCGGTCAAAATGTTTTGGCCGTAGATAAAGCATTTGACAGAGCCGTATTCTGCGGCTTTTTTTGTGTGCTTTTTTGAGCTGTCTCCCTCCCCTTATTTCGCAAAAAAATAATACGGAGGGGTTTTATGGAACCTAAACTTTCAATGTTTTACGGCATTTCAGTAATGGTTGCCGAAATACACCGTCAGTTTGACAGCATCCCGGGCCTTAAACAGGGCGACCCCAATGCCAAACCCGAATATGACAAGTGTATAGACGTTGCTACCACCGGTGCACTGCGCGAGCTTATTCCCGCGGGGCTCGTGGCAATAGTTGCTACTATCGCAGTGGGCTTTATCGGAGGTCCTTTAGCTGTTGGCGGTTACCAGTCGCCACAGTAATGACGATGGGCGATTGCCCGGCGAAATGATGACATACAACGAAATAATCAAAACAATATGGGGCCACGATGCCGACGAAAGCAGTATAAAAAAACTTCAAGTGAATATGGCAAATATACGAAAAAAGTTTGCCACTGTGAACGATACCGTAAATTACATTGCCAATGAGCTTGGTGTCGGTTACAGAATGGAAAACGATGCGTAGGCTTTGGCATTACGAAAGCCGAGAAGTTTTAGGCTTCTCGGCTTTCGATTTATTTGTCAAACACCGTTAAAGCTTGACGGACGTCTAAAAATATGGTATACTGAAAATAATGTATTAAATTACATTGGCAATTTTACTGTTTACGCCTTTTATATTTTAGGAGAGAAATATATGGAAAACAAAAGAAGCAGTTTTACAGGTAAAATAGGCTTTGTGCTTGCGGCGGCGGGCTCTGCCGTGGGGCTTGGCAATATATGGCGTTTTCCTTATCTTGCAGCAAAATACGGCGGCGGTATATTCTTATTGGTTTATATTGTTCTTGCTGTTACCTTTGGTTTTGCCCTTATGTGTGCGGAAATAGCCATAGGCAGAAAGACGGGAAAAAGCGCAATAAGTGCCTTCAGCGACCTAAGCAAAAGGTATAAATTTATAGGTGTTTTGGCATCTGTTGTCCCTATGCTGATACTGCCCTATTACTGCGTTATAGGCGGTTGGGTATGCAAATACAGCGCAGTTTTTCTTTCCGGCGGTATGAATAATGCGGCAACCGCAGACTTTTTCGACAATTTCCTTGAGAAAACCGGAGAGCCCATCGGTTGGTTTTTCCTATTCTTAGGCGTTACTGCCATTGTTGTTCTGTTCGGTGTGGAAAAGGGTATCGAAAGAGTAAGCAAGTTTATGATGCCTATACTTATAGCCCTTACCATAGGAATTGCCGTTTACACAATGACTTTGCCCGGAGCAATGGACGGCGTGGTTTACTATATTAAGCCTGACTTTTCCAAGTTCTCGGTTAACACGGTGCTTGGCGCTATGGGACAGCTGTTTTACTCTACATCCTTGGCTATGGGCATTATGATAACCTACGGCTCCTATATGAAGAAAGAGGTCAGCATTGAGTCCTCCGTTAAACAGATAGAGCTTTTTGACACGGGCGTTGCCTTCCTTGCAGGACTTATGGTTATTCCCGCTGTTTACACGCTTGCGCCCGACTCTTTAGGCAAAAGCGGTCCCGGTCTTATGTTCGAAACCTTACCTATGGTATTTAACGACATCGGACAAGTGGGCGGTACGGTTATCGGCTCTTTATTCTTCGTGATGGTTATGTTTGCCGCACTCACCTCATCTATCTCTCTTATGGAAACCGTTGTTTCCATCTTCCGTGACAGATTTGGTTGGAGCAGAAAATTCACTTGTATTTTCGTTTTCGGTCTTTGTGTGGCAATAGGTCTTCCCTCTTGCCTGGGCTACAACGCATGGAGCGGAGTTACCTTAGCAGGCAACACAATACTTGATATGTTTGATACCCTTACAAACAGCATTCTTATGCCCATCGTTGCACTTCTTACCTGCCTGTTTGTGGGCTACGTTATAAAGCCCGGCACCTTGTCGGATGAAATAGAGATAAGCGGTAAGTTCAAACGCAAAAAGCTGTTTGAGGTAATAATAAAGTATATTGCACCCGTTTGTATTGTACTTATACTCATTTCTTCAGTTCTAGGCATTCTCGGAATAATTACAATTTAAGTATATTTTTAAAAGCGGCGCCTGCGCCGCTTTTTTCGTTGAAAATGAGTTTATATCCATGTGATAATCTTCCATCAAAGGAGGCGTTGGCAATATGAAAGATTTTAGAGTTGAAACAAACTATGAAAAATTTTTCTCCCACAGGAAATATATAAAAGAGTTTTTGAATGCTCAAACTTATCCGTTTAAAGAGCTTATGGCTTTTTACAAATGCGCAATGATGGAAGTCGAAACAAAATTCATGGTGCTTAATCAGGAGCTTTCTTTAGAATACGACCGCAACCCAATCGAAACTATAAAAACAAGGCTTAAATCTGTGGAAAGCATATTTGACAAACTGACGACACGCGGTCTTCCGTTAACGGTAAAAAGCGTGGAAGAAAACCTGAACGACGTGGCAGGGGTGCGTGTAATTTGCGGTTTTCCTGCTGACATATATTCTCTTTCCGAGGCATTTTTAAAACAAGACGACGTTACGCTTATTGCAAAAAAGGATTATATGAAAAACCCAAAGCCGAACGGATACAGAAGTTTGCACTTGATTGTAGAAATACCTATATTCCTACACGATGAAAAAAAACCTATGAGAGTAGAAGTGCAATTCCGTACCATTTCTATGGATTGGTGGGCAAGCCTTGAACACAAGATCCGCTACAAAAAGGACTACATTATTACTCCCGAGATAGCACAAGAGCTTAAAGTTTGTGCAGAATCCGCCGCTTTGCTTGACAGCAAGATGGAGCAAATACAGGCTAAAATTCAAGAAAGACAACTGACCGACAAATAAATACAAATTGCTTATTGACAAAAGCTTTTTGCGGTGATATAATGCATACAAAGTTAAATTAAACCGTTGAGGCGGGGATAACGGCAGATATGCCTTTACAGAGAGTCCGTGGTGCTGAGAGTCGGGCAAGAAACAGTTTGTCAAATGGGCCGCTGAGGGTGCAAGGAAATAAAGCTTTTGCTTTAGAGTATTCTGCAACGTGTGGGCATACGTCAGTTGCCGAGGATATGTGGGTATCCTGCAAAGTGCATAGGTTTTCCTATGAATTCAAGGTGGCACCGCGGATAGTGTTCCTTTTTAACGGAAGTATTGTTCGTCCTTGACAGAATGGCATTATTCTGTCAAGGACGTTTTTTACGAAAGAAGGAGAATTAAAATGTATATATTGGCAAAACGATGGTGCATACCGCAGACCTTAAAATTATTAAAAAATATATAACGAAACGGAGATATATAAATGAACTTGAACGGTATTGATTTTAGTACATATTTTAAGCATTATCCCAACGAGGACGGTTATTTTGGCAAGTACGGCGGTGCTTATGTGTCCCCCGAGCTTAAAACCGCTATGAAAGATATTACCGAAGCGTATTTTACTATCTGTAAATCCTCAAAATTTATCAGCGAACTTCGCAGGATTCGCAAGGAGTTTCAGGGTAGACCTACCCCTATTTCTCATTTGGAAAGGTTATCCAACTCTATTGGTAACGTACAGTTGTACGTAAAGCGTGAAAGTCGGATCGT
>JAZUQW010000033.1:0-2189 GCA_045605905.1 Eubacteriales bacterium | reverse complement strand
CACTCTACAGGATATTCAAACTTTTCGCCGCTGTCCTTTAAAATTTTAACGGCTTCGGTATAAGTTACTCTTCCGAAATCGCTGTTTACCAAAGCTTCAAGACGAGCTTTAAGACCTGTATCGATAAAACGGTTAAAGAACGCTATTTCCTCTGGGCACTTTTTAAGAACATCCGCCACTACGTACTTTATCATAGCCTCTGCGGTATCCATATAGTCGTCAAGATCAGCAAACGCCATTTCGGGTTCTATCATCCAAAACTCTGCGGCGTGGCGAGGGGTATTGGAGTTTTCGGCACGGAAAGTAGGGCCAAAGGTATAAACCTTGTTAAACGCCAAAGCAAAACACTCTGCCTGAAGCTGGCCGCTAACAGTAAGGTTTGCAGCTTTGCCGAAAAAGTCCTTGCCAAAATCTACGCTACCGTCCTCATTTTTGGGCAAGTTGTTAACATCAAGAGTAGTAACGCGGAACATCTCGCCCGCACCTTCGCAGTCGCTTGTGGTAATTATGGGAGTGTTAACATATACAAAGCCGTTTTCCGCAAAGAAGCTGTGCAAAGCTTGAGCCGCAACGGAACGAACTCTAAAAACTGCGGAGAAGGTATTTGCGCGGGGACGGAGATGACCTATTGACCTTAAGAACTCTAAACTGTGTTTTTTGTTCTGCAATGGGTAATTGGGGGTAGATGCACCCTCTATCTCTACTTTTGCAGCCTTAAGCTCGAAAGGTTGTTTAGCTTCGGGCGTAAGGACAAAAGCGCCTGTAACAGTTATTGCGGCACCTATATTTTGAGAAGAAATTTCTTTATAGTTATCCAGAAGGTTTTCTTCAACAACGATTTGCAAATTTGTAAAACAAGTACCGTCGTTAAGGGAAATAAAACCAAACATATTGGAGCAACGCATATTTTTGATCCAACCGCCTACGGTAACGGTTTTACCTTCATAATCAGCGGGGTTTGCGCACAGGGAACTTACAGTGGTAAGCTGTTTTTTAATTGCCATAGTTAACCTCCTGTATTCTTAAATAATTATACGAATTATTATACAATTATCTGCTTTTTTTTACAAGTGGTAATTTTGTACTGCTTTAACTTGTCGCCACGATGGATTTTGTGCATTTTAACGAAGGTTTAAAACAAAACATAGTTTCGCACAAGACAAACAACGTTTTGTTGACATTAACAGTGTTTTCTGTTAAAATACCAACGAACCAAACAGGAGATAAATAATGGAACTAAAAGCACCTTGGATTAAAAATTACGGTGATATTCCGTCAAACCTTAAGTACGAACATTGCACCATGTGGGAGTGCTTTTTGAAATCGGCTACTGAAGTTCCCGATTTTTCGGCGCTTTCTTATATGGGAAAAGAATATAGCTATTCTCATGTAAAAGAAGCTATTGAGTCTACAGCCAAAGCTTTTGTGGCTTTAGGTGTTAAGGAGGGGACAAGAGTAGCAATATGCCTTCCAAATATACCACAAGCTATATATTGCCTTTATGCTCTCAACCGTATAGGCGCGGCGGCGTGTATGGTGCACCCTTTGTCGGCAGAAAAAGAGCTGACAGAACTGCTTAAGGAAGCTGACTGCGCTTATGCCGTTATAATGGATAGCTTTGCCGATAAGTTTTGTGATGCACAAAGCATGCTTCCTCACATAAAGTATGTAGTAACCGACGCAGCAGAGTGTCTTGGTTTTAAATCGGTTGTTTACAAGCTGTTAAAGGGAAGAAAATTCAAAGCAAATTTCCCTAAAAACGCGATAACGTGGAAAAATTTTATAAAAGACGGCAAAAGTCAAACTTTGCCTGAAGTACCTACCTCTATACATGATACCCCTGCTGTCGTTTTGTTTTCAGGGGGGACTACCGGAGTGCCTAAAGCCATAGCTCTATCCAATTACAGCGTTAACGCCATGGGAGCGCAAATAAACGCTGTTGACCGAAACCACATGAAGGGCAACCGAACCCTTGCAGTGTTACCCATATTCCATGGCTTTGGATTAGGTGTTTGTATCCACTCCCCTCTTTACAATTGTGGCACATCTATACTTGTACCGCGGGTAAACGCCGCAGAATTTGCAAAGCTGTTGGAAAGCACCCGTGCCAATGTGCTGGCGGCCGTTCCGTCTTTATTGGAAGCGCTTACAAGAAACAAATACAAGCCAAATCTTTAAGTCGGAGGCCA
>JAZUQW010000032.1:0-5394 GCA_045605905.1 Eubacteriales bacterium | reverse complement strand
GCCGCCGCAATCGGGACAGCAACCGTCTTTAAGCTGTGCCGAAGTCCAAAAAGACTCACAAGGAGTACAATACATACCCTCGTATGCGCCCTTATATATATCGCCTTGATCGTAAAGCTTTTTGAATATCTTTTGTACTGTTTTTACGTGATAGTCGTCTGTGGTTCTTACAAAGCCGTCGTTGCTTATGCCAAACATCTTCCACATATCTTTAATGCCGCCGGCGATACCGTCTACATACTCTTGAGGGCTTATCCCCGCTTTTTCCGCATGGTTTTGGATTTTTTGGCCGTGTTCATCCGTGCCGGTAAGGAAATATACGTCATAGCCCCTTTGACGTTTATAGCGCGCCAAACAGTCGGTAAGTACTATTTCATACACATTGCCTATATGGGGCTTTTGAGAGGTATATACTATTGCCGTTGTAATATAATATTTTTCTTTCATCTATACGTTCTCCTCTTCGGATAATTTATTTTTCTTTTTCATCTCTCTCAAATCTTTAAAGAAGTTTGACAGCAAAGCGGCACATTCTTCTTGCAAAACGCCTGATATTATTTGGGGCTTATGATTATATGGAAATTCTGCCAAATTAACAAGACTACCGAAAGACCCTGCTTTACCATCGGAAGCGCCGTAGATCACCCGCCTTATGCGCGCATTTATAATTGCGCCGGCGCACATGGCACAAGGCTCAAGGGTCACATACAAATCACAGTCCACAAGTCGCCAAGATCCAAGCTTTTTACAAGCCCGATTTATAGCGACGATTTCTGCATGACAGAGGGCATTTTTGCGTTTTTCCCTGAAGTTTCTGCCCGTAGATATGACCTTTCCATCCTTTACTATCACGGCGCCAATAGGTGTTTCTAAATCCTTATAAGCGGCTTTGGCACGTTTTATGGCCTCTTTCATATAAAATTTATCGTCCATATATCTAACATTCCCCAATTTGTTAAGCCATTATATCATCATTTTACCGAAATTGCAATGTTTGTGCCTACAATTTTAAAAAAACTCTTGTATTTTTCCTTATTTTGTTATAAAATACAAACAATGAAAAATTTTTTGGAGGTATTTTTATTATGGCAGTAAAAGTTGCTATTAACGGTTTTGGCCGTATAGGCCGTCTCGCTTTCAGACAGATGTTTGGTGCTGAGGGTTATGAAGTTGTTGCTATCAACGACCTCACCAGCCCCAAGATGCTTGCTCACCTTCTTAAGTATGACACAGCTCAAGGTAAGTACGCTTTGGCAGATACCGTTTCTTATTCTGAAAACGTTGACGAAAACGGCAAGGTTGTTGGCGGCTCCATCACCGTTGACGGCAAGGAAATCACCATCTACGCTAAGGCTAACGCTGCAGAGCTTCCTTGGGGCGAAATCGGCGTTGACGTTGTTCTTGAATGCACAGGTTTCTACACCTCTAAAGCAAAGAGCCAGGCTCACATAGATGCAGGCGCTAAAAAGGTTGTTATATCTGCTCCCGCAGGCAACGATCTTCCTACCGTTGTTTTCGGCGTTAACGAAGGCATCCTTAAGGCTGACGACGCTATCATCTCCGCTGCATCCTGCACCACCAACTGCCTCGCTCCCATGGCTAAGGCCCTTAACGATTACGCTCCCATCTCCTCCGGTATTATGACCACCGTTCACGCTTACACCGGCGACCAGATGATTCTTGACGGTCCTCACAGAAAGGGCGACCTCAGAAGAGCAAGAGCAGGCGCAGAAAACATCGTTCCCAACTCCACCGGCGCTGCAAAGGCTATCGGTCTTGTTATCCCCGAACTCAACGGCAAGCTCATCGGCTCTGCTCAAAGAGTTCCTACCTGCACAGGTTCCACCACTATCCTTATCGCTGTTGTTAAGGGTAAGGACGTTACCAAGGAAGGCATCACCGCTGCTATGAAGGCTGCTGCTACCGCTTCCTTCGGTTACAATGAAGTCGGAATCGTTTCTTCCGATATCGTTGGCTCCACCTACGGTTCCATCTTTGACGCTACCCAAACTATGGTTGCTAAAATTGATGACGATACCTATCAGGTACAGGTTGTTTCTTGGTATGACAACGAAAACAGCTACACCAGCCAGATGGTAGGAACCATTAAGTATTTTGCAGAACTTAAATAATTAAAATTTTGCATAAGATAAACGGCGCCCATAAAGCGCCGTTTATTGTTATAATTGTGAGGTGTTATTATGGCAAAGAAAAAGGACAGCGGCATCAACCCCGAAGCACGTCGCAAAAAAGCCGAAAAGCAACAAAAGGTAAATGACATAGTTGCTTATATTGTTGCGGGAATAGCTTTAATTGCCGTTGTAGGTTTAATTATTTATTCCTACTCGCGTTAAGCGGTATTTTTATAATTTTCTTGAACTCACCCAAACAACCAACAAAATCGCCTGTGCGAACACAAGTTGCACAGGCGTTATTTTATAGATTTTATTGTGCTTTATCAGCTTTGATTTTCCCTTGAACAATCTCAAGCAAGTAACCTGCAATTACACCGCCGACAAGAGCAACGATACACCATATTCCGTGGGAAACGCTGTTGAATTTTATGGGGATGAGAAGCAATGTAGATGCAAACACGGCACCCATTACCAAGTGATATCCGATGGAAGGCTTTTTCTCGAACAAGTAATTCATAGGCTTTGCAAAAATAATAACTGTTGCCAAGGCACCGATACCTACGGGTATAACAAAGCTTGGAACAACCGAAAGGTCAAGCTTTGCAAGCGCCGCAAAATTTTCGGTCATGGGCTCGAACAAGCCTAAACAATAAAGTGGTGAAGAAAAGCTCATACCCGGCATTACAATGCTTAAAGCGAAGCATACGCCAACTATTATAAAGCCGCCGAAGTTAGGCTCTACCGACAGAGAAATTTGGGGTAAAACACAATTGATAAGCTTTGCCATTTGAGTGCTTTCATCATCTGCGAGGAATGCAAGCACAAGCACCATCACCGCAAACATTGCAGCAAGAACACCCCAAGAAGCACCGGTGCGCTTTGTCTCCCCCGCTTCCTTCCAAAGAGAAGGAAGGGTGCCAAGCAAAAGGCCCAAAAAGATGCTTTGCATAAGCAATGCATCTTTTGACATAAGCCAGTGAAGAACACCCGCAAAGCCAACAAAGCCGATAACTATACCAATAATTGTGGGAAGCAATAAACGCCAATGCTTTTTAACACCAACGAATGGATGGGATATAGTCTCCATAAGTGGCTGATAGATGCCGAAAATAACACACATCACACCACCGGAAAGCCCGGGGAGTATTGCGCCGATACCGATAAACGCGCCAACAAGCACGGTCAGTATTATACGACCGATATTCTTTTCGTTTTTATTTTGAGCCATAATTGCCATTCTTCCTTTCAATATCTTCTTTGACGTTCTCAGCGTCTTCGGGAGCATCGCTTATGGTCTCACTGACAGCCTCGGTCTCTTCATTAGGCTTTTCATCATTACCCGAAAACTCTTGAACCATCCATACCACAACCGTACCTATAATATAAAGCACTACCAAAAGCACCAAAAGCAAAATGACTGCCGTTCTGCCGTCTTTTCGGTTTTTCTCTTGCTTTGCCACATTAGCCAAAGCACGTTCGACCGCCTCTGCCTTTTTGATTCTTTCTTCTTCACCTACGACCTCAAGCCGTTTGCCCGCTTCTAAACGGTGACGATGGACGTAATTGGGGTCGTGAGAGTTCTTTATACGGTTAAGCTCGCTATCAAGCTTCTGTTTGGTTAAATTATTAAGCTGCCAAGACTTATCTCTGCCACAACGCACACATTTTTCGGCATCAATAAGGTTTTTAGTTCCGCAACAGCATAACCACACCCTGTTGGAGGTTTGAGGTATAAGCTTTATGGGATGCGCTTCTTCATTGCGCATATATATGTTAAGCTTGCTGTAAGCATAACGCATATCCTCGTCAAGCTCTTTAAACGCTGTATATTTTTTACCGCTGATTATCTTAACATCTTCTATTTCACCATCGGTATACACAACGCGCCTTATTTCAAACTCAAGCTTTCTGCAATATGAATAAGGAAGGCTTATAAGCACCGACTCACCAAAGCTTTCGCCCGGACGTATGTAAGCGGGCACGACTTTGTCCTTAAAGCCGTACTTCTCCCAAAAGCTTTCTTTTCTTTCGTTAGGCATTTTTCTTATGCCAAAGCTTTTTTGTTGCGCCGAGTATATCCAATCTATGCGGCGGGTTGCGATATTAGAAGTGCCTTCATACAAATACAGCCGCACGGTAATCGACTTAATATCTTTTTTAGAGGTGTTTTGGATTTTGAATATGCCGAAAACCTCGCCGGTATCGGTATCAGTAACGGTATAACCCTCCAAAACCTCAACAGGGCAGTTGTCATATATTTGGCTGAAATCCAAATACTCAATCACCCTTAAAGGCCTGATTAAATCATCACGTACACGTTGTTTTTCTTTGCGGCTTAACTTTATCCCTTCGGTGCGTACCAATATTTACACCTCCCTAAATTATAAGTATACACACAACAAAAGCAAATTGCAAGCATTTATTATATTTAACCTTGAAATTATATATTTTTGCCGCTATAATTAAACTAAAGGCATTTATTAAGGAGCTTGTTATGAAAAACACAATAGATAATGCAAAGCTGTTTGTTTGCGATATGGATGGTACCGTTTATCTCGGTGAGCGGGTTTTGGACGGCGCTTTGGATTTTGTGAAGCGCGTTAAAACAAGTGGCAAACAGTTTCTGTTTTTTACCAACAACGCATCTCGGCGCAAAGAAGATTATTATAATAAGCTTGAACGATTAGGGTTTGAGCAATGCGAGCTTATGACATCAGGCGATGTTACTATAAACTATTTACTAACCCATTATCCGGAAAAAACGGTATATGTTTTAGGCACTGAAGCGTTGCGCAGCAGCATGACTGCGGCGGGAGTAAAGCTCGTATACAGTGCCGATGCAGATATAGTTGTTTCAAGCTTTGACACCGAGCTTACCTACCACAAGCTATGCATAGCTTGCGACGGTGTGCGTAACGGCGCTTTATATTTATCCACACACCCCGATTATAATTGCCCTACAGACGGTGGGTTTATTCCGGACAGCGGAGCGATTTCTGCCTTGATAACCGCATCTACGGGAAGAAAGCCCAAATATTTAGGCAAACCTTACAAAGAGACTGCAGAAGCTATTTGCACACTGAAATGCGTGAGCCCCGATGAGTGTATTTCCATAGGCGACAGGCTGTATACAGATATAGCTATGGCAAAAAATTCAGGGATGAAGTCGGTTCTTGTTTTAAGCGGAGAGACAAAACTTGAAGACATAAACGAAGATAATAAGCCCGACTAAGTCGGAGGCCAAGCGGTCTTAGGAAGA
>JAZUQW010000031.1:0-4347 GCA_045605905.1 Eubacteriales bacterium | reverse complement strand
GTCATCAACTTGGCAGACTGTTGAGAAAGAGTACTCACACCACCCCATTGCTCACTTTGTTCGCAACGGGGACCCCGCGAGACGAACGGAGGCGAGGACTGTACTTGGTACTGTGAGCCGAGGTTCGTTTTGAACGAAAATAAAGGTAAACAGCAGAAAAATCGGGAAATTCACCCGATTTTTCCTCCTTATAGAAATAATATTTTTGCTGTTTTCGTGTTCTGTGCCTTTGTCAGCAGTCTGAAGAACGGCTTTAGCCGTTCTTTTCGTTTGCGGGTGTTATTACACGCGGGGTGCCTATTTCGGTTATCACCTCGGCGGTGGCGGAAAGCACAACAGCGTTAAGCTCTTTACTGTACACGCACTCGGTTACGGTGTTTTGCACCTCACCCTCCACCACCCTCTCCAAATATGAATCAAAGGCGGCATGTGCTTTTTCTTTTGCCGTATCCACGCTTATTTCCACAGGCACAAGTTTGTATTCCTTATATGTTAGGGTCTGCTTAACGGCGGGCAATGACATACCCACAGCCTTAATGGGTATTGTGTTTACCGTACAATCCGCATAATCAAAGCTTGTTTCTTCGGTTTTATACAGGGGCAGGTCTTTGCCCAAGACGGTATACAAAGTTTTTGTTTCTGTATTGCCCGTGTACTGCTTTTCGTTGGTCTTTAGGGGAATGATGACTGTATACTCCCTGTATACCATAGCGGTGACGCTTCCCCGAGCGCGGTATAGGTATTCCGCACCGTGTTTGCCCGTTACCTGACCGTTGATAAGGATATCCCCTGCCGCAACGGTGTTGCCTTTTTGAACGGCGGGCTCGCCTTTAGTGGCGGTTATCTTGCAGATCACGCCCGCCTCGGCAGCGACAATATCGCAGGGAGTTGTGTCTTCCTCCTGACGAGGAGCATCGGTGCGAAGGCGAAGTTTTACTGTTGCCACTGTACCTTGGATATTTATGGCTATATCAGAGTACTGCGTATTCTCGATAAGAAAACGCTGTTCAGCTTCGTATACATTGATGTCGTACAGCGCCGCGCCCGTGTATACGCCCAAGTCTTTAAGGCTTGCCAAAACCGCCGCTTTATCATAGGCGCCGTCACATTCGGGGCGCACGTCCCAAACAAGGCGGGTGGAGCCAAAAATTATAAGCAACGCCAACGCCATGCCCACCCACAGCCCGCCGCGACGCATATAACCCATACAGTGAAAAGGAATGCCGCTCTTGCCTGTGACAGTTACGGTTACACCAAGCGATTCTAAACGCGCGATCAAAGCATCTGCGCCGAAAACAGAGCAGCTTGCCTCATAGCCGCCGTCGGCGGGGGTGAATTTTCCAATGTAAAAGCCCTCTGCCGAAAGTGCGGTTACCGCCTGCAGTACCGAATCGCCCTCTAAATGCAAGCGCAGGTAGCCCATGATAAGGCGTATAAATCTATACAAAAAGCACCGCCACCTTTCAGAAAAACTCCAGCCCGCAGATAAGACCGGTTATTACCGCACGGTTTTGCGAAAGCATTGCTACCTGCAGTTCCTCACCGCGGATGCGGATGCGACTGCTGCGGCACAGCATTGTTACCTGCTCCTTGCTGTATTCCACAAGGGTCATTACGCCTTGAGCCCTCAAAAGACGTCTGCCGTGGAGCTCAAAGGAAGGAGCGGAAAGTATATTTTCCTCCAAAATGCCTCACCTCTATGACAATTGATATGCTGTTGCTGTTCTGAAAATGCGGCAAAAAACGTATATTTTTTTGGTGATATTATGTTGTTAACAAAAAAGCTTGCGTGGATCGCGCCGTTTGCGGCTACTGCGGTATTCATCTTTTGTTTGCTTAACAGCGGCAGTGTTGCCGAAAGCAGCAGACGATATCTTATTTTATGCGGAGAAAGGGTTGTGCCGTCGCTTTTTGTTTTTTCTGTGTTGGGAGCTTTGGTTGCACAAAGTGGTGCTTTAAACAGACTTTGCAAGCTGATGCCCCTTTGGGGAACAGAAGCGGCAGTGCTTGCACTGGGGCTGTGCGGCGGAGTACCTTTAGGACCTTTGACTGCCCTGGAGCTATACCGCGGCGGAAGCATTGGAAAAAGGCAGGCGGAGTATCTTTGTACATTCTCCTGCACGCCGTCGTTATCTTTTATAATAAGCTTTGTGGGGAGCATTTTGGACAGACAAATCGGAATGGAATTGGCACTATTGACAGTCTTATTTGCTGTGTTTACGGCTATAATCGCAAAGCCCCTTATGCTTAAGCCCAATGAGAGAAGTATCAAGCCCACACTTCGTTCATCGTCAAAGCCGTTCAGCGTTGTTTTGGCAAGTAGTGCCGTTTCTGCGGTAATTGTTTGCGGCTGTGTTGTGTTCTTTGGCAGCATGGCAGAAATGCTACCCAAAGGTATTGGTGGCCTTTTGGAAATAAGCGCCGGGATAGCTCGTTGCAGAAGCGCTACGGAGGCGGCTGTTCTGTTGGGGTTTTCGGGTGTCAGCATACTGTGTCAATGCTCTGCCGCCTGCAACGGCGAGTTGGATATGTTGCCTTGTATGACAGCAAAAGTAATACAGGCGGTTTTTATGGGAGGAATAGCTTTTTTTATTATTGACTGACGTGGCCAAAAGTGCTAAAATATATGAAAATTTTATATACAAGAGATTGGATACTATGAAAACTAAAAGTATAAAAAAGCTTGATATGACTGTAGGAAATCCTTTAAGGATGCTTTTACTGTTTGCCTTGCCTATGTTTTTGGGGCAGATTTTTCAACAGTTTTACAATATTGCGGATATGAAGATAATAGGGATGGAGCTTGGCGACAGCGCTTTGGCGGCTATGAGTTCTGTCACCTCGGTATACGGGATACTTATGGGGATAGCCAACGGTCTTAACAACGGCTGCGCCATTACTGTTGCCCGTATGTACGGAGCAAACAACAAGACTATGTTGAAGCGCACTTTGGCGAGTATGCTGTGTATAAACTTTGCCGCCGTTGGTATATTCAGCGTAATAGGGCTTGCTTTTATGGATCCCCTTATGGCACTTATGAAGGTGCCGCAGAATTTATCGGATAATGCTAAAACGTATTTAACGTTTATTCTTTTGGGCATGATAACCACCATGGCTTACAATATGTGTGCGTCGGTATTGCGCTCTGTGGGCGACAGTCGTACACCTTTGTATTTTCTTATAGGCAGCAGTATTGTAAACGTTGGGCTTGATTATTTGTTTGTGGTGGTTCTCCCATTTGGGGTAGGCGGTGCCGCCGCGGCAACTATCATAGCGCAAGCGCTTTCGGCTGTTCTTTGCTTGGTTTACATAATCAAAAACGTGCCCGAACTGCACATCAGCAAGGCAGATTTTATCTTTGACAAAGAACTGATTAAAGAACTGTTGGCAATGGGCTTATCTATGAGCCTTATTACGTCTTTGGTCTCCTTTGGCAGTGCGGCAATCAGCCGTTCCAACAACAACTTAAGCGCAAGGTACGGCGACAGCGTTATAACCGCTAACAGCGCCGCCCGCAGAATAGACGGGCTTATAATGATGCCTATGTCCACTTTGGGGATGGCTCTTTCTACCTTTGTAAGCCAAAACCGCGGTGCAGGCCATTACGAAAGAATCAATCGTGCCATAAAAGGCGCCCTGGCAGTGGGCGCAGCTTGGTGCGCCGCGGGAATTGCCGTAATATACAGCTTTGGCGAATCACTTGTTAGGATTATCACCGATACCAGCAGCAAAAGCGTTGTGCAATTTGCGGGAAAATATATGCGCATCAATTCCCCGTTTTTCTTTTTGCTAATGGTACTTTTGATATTCAGAAGCGTTCTGCAGGGCTTTGGTAAAAAGATTGTTCCCATAACAACTGCCGCCGCAGAGTTAGTGCTTAAATTTTTTGCCGCCGCAGTATTGGTACCTACCCTTGGATTTGTGGGCATCTGCGTAGCAGAACCCGTTATATGGACAGTAACTGCTATTTTTGTTGCGATTGTCTACATAATTGATATGAAAAAACTAAAAACTCAATAAAATAATCATTGAAATTAAAAAACTATATACATTTTTAAAAAAGTATGATATACTATACGTAGTAAATAATATTGTAGCGATTGTAGGAGGAACTATTATGGCTTTTTGTACAAATTGCGGTTCTCAAATAAACGAGAGTTTTTCTTTCTGCACTTTTTGCGGAGCAAGGATTCAAAAGATTTCGGCTACTCCTCAAGCTGTACCTGCACAGCAAATAAAACAAGCCCCCGCACAAGAAGTTAAGCAAGCTCCCGCACAAGAGGTTAAGCAAGCCCCCGCGCAAGAGGTTAAGCAAGCTCCCGCGCAAGAGGTTAAGCAAGCTCCCGC
>JAZUQW010000030.1:0-5058 GCA_045605905.1 Eubacteriales bacterium | reverse complement strand
GACCGCTTGGCCTCCGACTTTTACAAGCAGGCGGCAGCAGGCGCGCTTAACCTTAACACAGGGCTTACTTATACCTCTGCCGATTATTACTCCGGCTCCGGCATAATCAAAAGCAGCCCTTACGGTACGGTATACACCTTGCGTCAGGTTGCGGATTATTCCATTAGATACAGTGACAACGCAGCCTTTGTAATGCTTCAGCGTTACCTTGACAGAAACGGTTTGGTAAACTATGCACAGTCTTTAGGTTGCCCCGGTGCTAATGAGTTTCAGTACACCTGGCCCGACATTACCGCTTTGGATGCCGCAATTTGGTGGGCTGATATCTATAATTTTGCAAAGACCTCTTCTTACGGGGCAGAGCTTTACGATGTTTTCCTTAACGCTACCCAGCCCAGCATTAAGAAGGGCTTAAATGAGGAACATCCTGTTGCACACAAGAGCGGCAGTATGAGCTATTATTTCCACGACTGCGGCGTTGTTGAGTCTGAAGATCCTTACATATTGGTATTACTTACCTATAACCCCAACAATTATTCAAGCAATAATCAGTCTTATTTCTCCGGAGTAGTACAGGAGATAGACAAAATCATCAATCCGTAAAACAAACGCAGTGCTGTCGGTACTACACCGCCGGCACTGTTTTTTACAAGCGAGGTATAGTATGGGTATTTTTTCAAATTTCAGAAAAGACAAGCCACCCAAAAATACAAACAGCGTGCAATTTAAGCGTTGGATGGCTAATAAGCTTAACGAAAAGCACATACGTTATGTGTTGGAACGGATAGGCAACGAAGAGAAAATCATTGGCAGAGAAGGCTTTATAAGCGTAGTTGGTGATGACTTGGTGGTTATTGCCGACGGCAAAGAAAAGTTTCGCACCCCTATTGACCAGATGGAAGCCTTTGAATTTTTGAGTCTGCAAGGCGCCACAATAAAGGGCTTTGATGAAACCGAAGGCAGAGAAAGAACCGTGCTTGCCTACTATATATACCATAGATAACGCAGCCGAAGTAAATATGCATTACCACGCAGGGTTTTATGCATTTTTCAAGAGGCTCAAAAGCCTGCAAAAGGTTATGTTTCACCTGTGTTATCGGTAGTTTTGCATATTAAATTAACAGCTTTTTACGCATATTGTACAAAAGCCGCCCGCTTTGGGGCGGCTATTAGGCAATTTTGTAAAAATATAAGAAAAATATGCAAAACTACTTGCATTTTTATGTATAAAGCTGTATAATGTATTCATAATTTATGTATATAATTCATTTGGAGGTATTTTTATATGAACAAAAACGATATCAAAAAAGTAGTGCTTGCCTATTCCGGCGGTCTTGACACATCCATAATCATTCCTTGGCTTAAGGAAAATTACAACAATTGTGAAGTTATTGCTGTTTCCGGCAACGTTGGACAGGCTGACGAGTTGGAAGGTCTTGAAGAAAAGGCTATAAAGACCGGCGCCTCCAAGCTTTACATTGAAGATTTGACCGACGAGTTTGTAGAAGATTTTGTTTTTCCCGCAGTTAAAGCAGGCGCAATATATGAAAACTATTTGCTTGGCACTTCCCTTGCACGCCCCGTTATTGCTAAAAGACTTGCAGAAATAGCCATTGCCGAAGGTGCTGACGCTATTTGCCACGGCTGTACAGGTAAGGGTAACGACCAGGTTAGATTTGAGCTTGCTATTAAAGCTTTCGCTCCCGATATGCCCATTATTGCTCCTTGGAGAGAATGGGATATTAAGTCCCGCGAGGAAGAAATCGACTACGCAGAAGCACATAATATACCCCTTAAGATAAACAGAGAAACCAATTATTCCAAGGACAAGAATCTTTGGCATCTTTCCCACGAGGGTCTTGATCTTGAGGACCCCACCAACGAGCCTACCTATAACAAGCCCGGTTTTCTTGAAATGGGCGTTTCTCCCGAAATGGCTCCCGATAAGCCTACCTATGTTACCATCCACTTTGAAAAGGGCATCCCCACTGCTATTGACGGCGTTGAAATGAAGGGTGCTGACATTATTGCAAAGCTTAATCAGCTTGGCGGCGAAAACGGCATCGGGTTGCTTGATATCGTTGAAAACCGTCTTGTTGGTATGAAGTGTCGCGGCGTTTATGAAACTCCCGGTGGTACCATACTTTACAAAGCACACGAAGTGCTTGAAACCATTTGTCTTGACAGACAGACCGCACACTACAAGGCCCTTGTTGCCCATAAGTTTGCAGAGATAATATATGACGGTCAGTGGTTCTCTCCTTTGTGCAAAGCTATACAGGCATTTGTTGACAGCACACAGGAAACCGTTACGGGAGATGTTACCCTTAAGCTTTACAAGGGCAATATGATAAACGCTTCCGTAAGCTCTCCCTTCTCTCTTTACGACCCCGAAATTGCCACTTTTGATGAAGACAATGTTTATAACCAGGCTGATTCCGCAGGCTTTATCAACCTGTTTGGCTTGCCCATAAAGGTTTGCGCAAAGATGAGGAAGAAGAACAATTTAGACTAATTACTTTTTTGAAAGGTTACGCTATGGAAAAAATGTGGGCAGGTCGCTTCGGTAAGGAGCTGGACCGTGAAGCTGATGACTTTAACTCTTCTATACACTTTGACAGCCGCATGTACCGTCAGGATATAAGGGGCTCTGTAAGCCATGCGGAAATGCTGGCAAAGCAAGGCATTATATCTCAGGAGGATTGCGCGCTTATTATAGAGGGGCTTAAGGGGATTCTTGCGGATTTGGACGAGGGCAAGCTTTGCTTTGACCCTAATGCCGAGGACATACATATGTTTGTAGAGTCGGTGCTTACCAAGCGCATTGGCGATGTTGGTAAAAGACTGCATACTGCCCGCAGCCGTAACGACCAAGTAGCGGTTGATATAAGGCTTTATCTGCGTGACGAAGCCGAAGAGATCTGCGCCCTTGTTAGGGAACTTACAGAAGCAGTACTTTTGCAGGCAGAGGCAAATAAGGATACTATTTGTCCCGGCTATACCCATTTGCAAAGGGCGCAACCCATATCCTTTGGACATCATCTGCTTTGCTACTGTATGATGCTTATAAGAGACATAGGCAGGCTTGAGGACGCTGCAAAGCGTATGAACCTTTGCCCATTGGGAAGCTGCGCTTTGGCGGGTACCACCTATAACACCGACCGCGAGTATACGGCAGACGCTTTGGGCTTTGACGGCTACACCCTCAACAGTATAGATGGTGTTTCTGACCGCGACTTTTGTCTTGAGCTGATGAGCGCGTTTTCCATATTGATGATGCACCTTTCACGTTTTTCCGAGGAGATCATTTTCTGGTCATCTTGGGAGTGTAAGTTTATTGAGCTTGATGACTCTTACACCACAGGCTCCAGCATAATGCCCCAAAAGAAGAATCCTGATATGGCAGAGCTTGTAAGGGGTAAAACCGGCAGAGTATACGGCAATCTATTGGCATTGCTTACCACTCTTAAGGGGTTGCCACTTGCCTATAACAAGGATATGCAAGAGGATAAAGAAGCGGTATTTGACAGTATTGACACCGTTAAGAAGTGCCTTAAGGTGTTTGCGCCAATGGTGCGAACCATGCACGTACTAAAGGGCAATATGTATGCCGCAGCACAAAAAGGCTTTATTAACGCCACCGACCTTGCAGACTATTTAGTTAAAAAGGGTATGCCTTTCCGCACCGCCTACAAGCTTGTAGGGCAAGCTGTTGCCTATTGTATAGAAAACGGTACTGTGCTTGACAGCTTAAGTCTTGACACCTTAAAAAGCTTTTCGGAGCTGTTTGAGGAAGACGTTTACGGTGAGATTTCTTTGGAAAGCTGTGTAAACAAGCGCATATCTGCAGGCGGCACCGGCCCTGATTCGGTAGCAGCGCAAATAGCCTATGTTAAGGAGTTTTTAAAGCAAAAATGAAAAAGGTATTTATAGACGGCAGTGCCGGCACTACGGGACTGCGTATATACGAAAGACTTGAAGGCAGAAAAGATATTCAACTGATAAAGCTTTCCGACGAGGTTAGAAAAGATCCTGCCGCAAGAAAAGAAGCGTTAAACAGCGCAGATATTGCTTTTCTTTGCCTGCCCGATGACGCGGCGAGAGAAGCCGTTGCCATGGTAGATAACCCCAACACGGTAATACTTGACACTTCCACCGCCCACCGCACAAGCGAGGGGTGGTGCTACGGGTTCCCCGAGCTGTCAGAGGAAAGGTTTGCACAAGTTAAAAACGCAAAACGGATTGCTGTGCCCGGTTGCCTCGCAGGCGGTTTTATCGCTTTGGTTTATCCCTTGGTGGCCGCAGGTATAATAGATAAACACGCCCTGCTTTGTTGCCATTCACTTACCGGCTACAGCGGCGGCGGTAAAAAAATGATTGCGGAATACGAAAGTGAAGGCAGAGCCCCTTTGCTTGACGCACCCAGACAATATGCTTTAACCGCAAGCCACAAGCATCTTAAAGAAATGGCGTACATTACCGGCATTGAGAATTATCCATCCTTTTGCCCCATTGTGGGGGATTTTTACAGCGGTATGGCTGTTACCGTACCCTTGTTTAAGTCTATGATAAACGGCAATGCCGAGGATATTAAAAACGTTTACAAAAAGCTTTATAACGGTCCCCTGGTTACCTACAAGGAAAACCCGGGCGAAGGCGGTTTTTATTCGGCATTAGGCTTAAGCGGAAAGGACAGTATGGAAGTTTCTGTTATGGGCTGTGATGAGCGAATATTACTTTTGGCAAGGTACGATAACTTGGGCAAGGGTGCCTCCGGCGCGGCTCTTGAATGCATGAATCTTGTTATGGGGCTACCTGCCGATTACGGTTTGACAATATAGTTTTTAAGGAGTTAACCTAAAATGGTGATTATAAACGGCGGTGTAACCGCTGCAAAAGGCTTTAGCGCAAGCGGTGTTCACTGCGGAATAAGAAAAAACAAAGAAAAAGAAGACTTGGCGCTTATCTACAGCGATGTGCTTGCAAACACTGCTGCTGTTTATACCAAGAACTTGGTTAAGGGTGCCCCTCTGACCGTTACCAAAAACAACATAGCTA
>JAZUQW010000029.1:0-1993 GCA_045605905.1 Eubacteriales bacterium | reverse complement strand
AAAAAGTATAAAAAACATAAATCTTTTGTCCGGTGGAGAGCAAAGTTTTGCGGCGGTGGCATTGTATTTAGCGTTGCAAAGAATTAATCCTGCACCTTTCTGTATTTTCGATGAAATAGAGTCTGCGTTGGACGAAGTTAACGTTGCGCGCCTTGCTGGGTACATTAAGAATCATAGCGAGGCTACTCAATTTATTATGATAACCCACAGAAGAGGTACAATGGAAAACGCCGATGTTGTTTATGGTATTACCATGAAAGAGAAAGGTGTTTCTGATTATATTAAACTTGACATAAGAGCTTTGGAGCAGAATATCGAATACAAATAAGGAGCAAGAAATGAGTTTTTTTGATAAGCTTAAAAATGGTTTGAAGAAAACAAAAAATGCAATAATGGGAAAAATCGATTCATTGTTTTCTTCGTACGATAAGATAGACGATGATTTTTACGATGATTTAACGGACGTTTTAATAACTGCCGATTTAGGTGTGCCTACGGCAAGTTACGTTACCGATTGTCTTAAGGAAGAGGTTAAAATCAATAAAATTAAAACCGCTACAGAAGCCAAGGAACTGCTTATAAAAATACTTGCAGAAACGGTCGGCGACGGAGGCGACCTTAACCTTGAAACAAAACCGTCCGTAATATTGGTTATTGGTGTAAACGGTGTGGGCAAAACCACTTCTATCGGTAAGATCGCCCTTGACTTAAAGAAGAAAGGGAAAAAAGTTGTGCTTGCGGCGGCTGATACCTTTAGGGCTGCAGCTATAGAGCAGTTGGAGGTTTGGGCGCAAAGAGATAATGTATCAATTATCAAACAAAGTGAAGGCGCAGATCCTGCCGCTGTAGTGTTTGATGCAATAAGTGCAGCAAAAAAACAAGATGCTGATGTGCTTATTGTTGACACCGCGGGTAGACTTCACAATAAGAAGAATCTTATTGATGAGCTTGCAAAAATTAATCGAGTTATAGAGAGAGAATTAGCGGGCAGCTCAAAAGAAACATTGCTTGTTTTGGATGCAGTAACAGGTCAAAATGCTTTGATTCAAGCAAAAGAGTTCGCTAAAGCAGCAAGTATTACCGGTATTGTTCTTACAAAGCTCGACGGTACAGCAAAGGGTGGTATTGTGTTGGCGATAAAGAGAGAACTTGGCATACCTGTAAAATATATCGGCGTGGGCGAAGGCGCCGAGGATTTACAGCCATTTAATGGTGAAGATTTTGTAAAGGCGATGTTTGAGCAATGAGAAGTATTGTAATTGCCACAAATAACAAGAATAAACTTGCGGAATTTAAGCGTATTTTTTCCAGCGAACAGGGAAGCGCATATAATATTCTGTCTTTAGCAGACGTTGGTTTTTTTGATGAGATTGAAGAAAACGCAGATACTTTTCATGGCAACGCTTTAATAAAAGCTAAAACTGTGTCTGAATATACAGGTTTATGCGCTGTTGCTGACGACAGTGGCCTGCAAGTGGATTCTCTTTGCGGCGCACCTGGGGTGTATTCCGCACGTTATGCCGGTGAGGGCGCTTCTTCTGCGCAATTAATAGAAAAATTGCTATTTGAAATGAAAGATGTTGCGGAAGAAAATAGAACTGCGCGCTTTGTGTCTGTAATGTGTGCATATTTTCCAAATGGTGAAAGTATTTTTGCCGAAGGCGTTTGTGAGGGAAGAATACTGACTGCTTCTGCAGGTGACAACGGTTTTGGCTATGACCCTGTTTTCTACTATAAACCGCTTGGAAAGACCTTTGCAGAGATGGATAGTGTTGAAAAAAATTCTATCAGTCACAGAGCGTTGGCTACCTTTAATTTGCTTGAAAAAATCAAAGGATTAGACGAAGTTGCTTTTGAGAGCAGCAAATCTTGACAAATTAAGTTTATAAATGATAGAATAAACTGTTGATTATATGGGAGGGGTATTGTGTCAAAGCTTAAATCAATGTGGAACGAAATAGTTGATATGATAAAATCGGTTGAGTTTTCTCCG
>JAZUQW010000028.1:0-17910 GCA_045605905.1 Eubacteriales bacterium | reverse complement strand
GTTAAAAAATTTCGGCTGTTTTGCAATTAAAGCAAAACAGCCCAATTTTTAGATTAGTTTAAATTATGTATCGCCGCTGATTTTGCGCTTTACAATGGCAAGATCGGTTGTATTTATAACGCCATCATTATTTAGGTCGCCCAACGCTATAATTTTATCTGTAACTGCTGTCGAACCATCAACAATACTACGGATAATTGCGTAGTCAACGGTTGAACACATCCCGTCGTTATTTACATCTCCGTATTCTTTAATAACGGTAACCGTGCAAGTGGCCGTAAACCCGCCTGAACTTACGGTAACGTTAACAGTTCCCTCTTTGAGCCCCATTACGTACGCACCGTTTGTAGAAAGTACGGTGTTGTCACTTACGGTCCAGACCACGTTTTTATCTGTAGCGTCTTCTCCAAGCACTGTTGCGGCAAGCCATTTTGTAGTACCACAGGGCACATAAAGCGTATTTGAGGAAATTTTTATTCCGGTGGCTGCAATTTTTTCACTAAAAGTAGCTTTTTCCGGCAAATCCCTGTTAAAATGCAAGGGTAAGCGATTACGCACTGCATGACCTGATGAATTTTTGGAGTACGCTATAAAAGCACCATCGGTATTAATGTTTCCTGAAGGCTCTACCACAAACACCTGCGGCTGGTCGCCGCCTAAGTACACATCAGCCGTCTTTACACCGCTGTTTACTACCTTTACATCATCCTGACCGAAATATATGCCGGCATACAATATGGATGGCTGTGTTGCTGTATATAAGTTCTCTACGTACGAACCTCTTCCGTGATGGTTGCTGTCAAGAAAATCAATATCTGTATTTACAATTTCTTTGTGCAGATAAAGCATATGATCCACCGCCGTAGAACCGCTTGTATTGTTAGCAGTATAGGTTTCACCCACGTCGTTAGGAAAGGTGTCGCCCGTAAACAAAAGCTTTGTTCCGGCAAACTCTATAAGATACCAAGTAGAAGAACAGTTCTCCCAATGAGTTCCGTTACCGTTAACAACACTGCTGGTACTCCAATCTTTAGGAGTGCATATAGTAACTTTTAGCGGATAACTCGTATCGGTGGTGGAAAGTGCATTTTTGCCCTTGAAATAACGCACTTTTTCTGTTTCAAAGGATATTTGAGTCGGAACGAGATCAGGACTGTAAGTAAGACAATTACTTACCATTGTGTCAAATCCGCTGATATAAGAAGCATATCCATTAGCACTTGTCCCTGTGGGATGCTTTGATGTATACATCTTTTTTATGTTTACATAAGGGCTTCCGCTTATGTAGTAACGCAAAGCAAATATATGGTCAGAATGCCAATGAGTTATAAAGCTTATTATTTGAACTTGGCATTTTTTAGAGAGCAAAAGCTGATTGTACTGTACTTCGTTAAGCATGCCTGATGCCAATCCATCTGCAAGAAATTCTTTTCGCAGCTCAAGCAAATAGTCTAAAGACTTACTGTTTTTGTTACCGCTATCTATCATTAACACCGTACCATTATAATCTAAAACAGTACCGTCGTTTTTGGAGATGGTTCCTGCTGTCCATACAATTTCATTTGTGTGTATACGCAAATTACCGTCCTGCTCTGCGTATTGATTTGCAAAAACGCCCTCTGTAAGGTCGGAAATCACTGTTACCAGACAGTGCAAGGTTTTTGCTCCCCAAGGCCCGGTATAAGTAACGGCAACAGTAGCCACACCTTCAGAAACACCCTTTACCTTCCCTGCAGAAACGGTAGCAACGGAAGTGTCGGAAGAAATAAAGCTTATACTGTCCTCACGGCTTGCAGAAGTAAAGGTATAACCTATTGTGCCTGTACCACCAACCAACACGTAAAGTTTTTCATCGCAAGTAAATGCGGCGCTTTCGTTTACAGCAGGCACATCTTTTGCACCTAATGCAGTATAGTAGGAACTTTCTACAGATTCACCGTACACATAAATAATCTGACCGTTTTCCACAAAAGAAACATAGGGACGAATGGTATACATATCATCGTAATCGTCTACGCTTTGGCCTGATATTCTAACCTTTAAATTATTTCCGCTTACAAAGCCCTCGTATTTAACGACTTCCGGGGTGTTTGCTTTAAGCACAGAGTCGCCCAATATCTCGGATTTTACAGCAAGCACACCGTAGCTTAAAGATTTATTTGATATATCGCTGTAAAACGCTCCTGAAGTGTTTATATTTACATCTACCTCCAAAGCAGGTGCATTGATTACACTTACACTGCTATCACCAAAGAGTTGTGTTCTTCCGCCAAAGTTTTGCAAACTATATTCTACGCAAACAAGAGTGGGGAAAGGATAGCTTGCCTCCCAACGTATGGTATTGTTTTCGTTGGAATTGAGAAGTGCCAAAACATTGTCGGAGCAAAGACTGCTTACAGCAGTACCGCCATCGAAGTTAGTATTGATACCTGTAAGTCCAAAACACGTATCAGCAAAGACAGTGTAAACGTAAATATCTGTACCTGCCTCGTTTGTAACGGTAGAGCTTGTGTAGGCTATTGCTCTGCCAGACGAGACGCTCCCGTAATTAAAGCAACGCTTTACTTTAACGTATTTGTTGTCTTCTACAGTACCTTCAAAATACGCCTCTCCAACTATCCCTGCTACAGAAAGACTATTGTTTGTGGAGATTATGGTTCCGGTATTATAGCAATTATACAGCTCTGTATCTCGCTTATCAGACGTACCGCCTGACCTACCGCAAATCCCACCTACATTAGATGTGCCCGTAATATTGCCCTCGTTGGCGCAACTGTTTATGTCAATGCTTTTTGCACAAGCTACTATACCTGCGGTGTAGCCTGCGCCCGATACTGTTCCGTCGTTATAGCAATTAACGATTTTTCCATTGGCAAGTGCATCGGCAGTATTGCTGCCGCCGGAGATACCTGCGGTATAATTTGCTGTGTTGGTATTTTTAATATTCCCTTTGTTAACACAATTATATATCTCTATTGCTCTGCCGCAACCTACAATACCTGCAGTGTAGCCGCTTGCACCACCGCTAATACTGCCGGTATTAAGACACGTTTCAATAACATTGTGACCATACCCGTCGACCTGACGATTACCGCCCAAAATACCACCCACCGCAGAGACAGAACAGGAAACCGGTGCGTTGTTTATACATTTTTCAATTTGCACTCTGGATGCACCGGCGGATACGTAACCCATTATACCGCCAACCCACTTTTTTCCTTCCACTTGCGCATAGTTTTCGCAATCGTAAATTGCAATGCTGGGAGAAGTACCTTCACTATTGATATCAATATCAGTCTCTAAATAACTGCCGTTTTTTGCGTTACCGCCCACAAAGCCGCCGACTCCGCTTGCACCTACTACACGCATCTCTGATACACAATTTACAAGGTCAACGCCAACTCTTGCCTGACCGATAAAGCCCCCCGTAAGATTTGCGCCTTCCACATAACCTTTAGCAAGCGTAAGATCCTTTATATTTACATAACGAGCTGAGCCTAAAAATCCAACACAATTGGAAGAAGTGTGAACGATATACATACCGTAAATGGTATAACCGTTACCGTCGAACTCGCCCTCAAAACGACGGTTAGTTTCGTCCGCGTATCCCGGAGGCGTCCAAGTATGAAAAGCATCTCCTCCGTTTGTAGGCGTTACGGTAGAGGACCAATTTTTCCATTCATCGCCGTTAGGGTCGTTATAATATATATCACATGTAAGCTTATAATGAGAATTGTCCGCATCTTTGGTAAGAGCCGCAGTTGTGGTATCATTACCGCTGTAATATGTAATCTTACCTGTACTTAAGGCAACCTGCTTGCGAAAATACGCCAAGTCATTAGGAGAAGATATAAGAAAAGGGTTTGTTTGCGAGCCTGAACCTTTAAGATAAGTGGAATACCCACTCCATGCGTAATACTCGCTGTCCGCAGCGTTAACTACCGTTTCTTCTATCGGAACAAAAACAAAGGCGTTCAAAAAAATAAGCACAACGAAAAGCAAGGCCAAACAGTTTTTTGACAAACGCATTATTGTCATAAGCATTCCCTCCAAGTAATTAACAATTATAGTATATTATACCTTTTTTTCGATTTGTTATCAATATAAACATCCATGCCATTCTTAACAAATTTCGGCGTGCTATTATAGGCAAATGTAACAAATCACCGTTAAGCAATAGCCTTTACCCCACAAAAAACCGTCTGTATGAAAAACAGACGGTTTTGATTTATTCTTTATACGACCTTATCAAACGGCTTACAAGGGTCGGCGCAGCACAAAGCGCTATCCCCGCAAGAGAGGATACAAGCGCAATATACCAGCCCAAACCAACTGTGGCTCTTGCAAGATATTCAGGCTCTGTTTTACCTACGGTTCCGATAAAGCCCATAACTACCGCCGCAAGCATTACGGCATAATATACGATGCCCACTATTGATGGCAAACGAGATGCACTAAATTTGGGCAATAGTAAGAAAGTAATGTATACCACAAACAAAATTGCCCCAACGATAAGTAATATTTGTACTATATTAAGAATAGAGCTTATACGCTCCATCCCCCAAACCTCACCATTTTCCTTGCCTATGCCACCGTAGGGACCGAAAGCTTTGTACAATACGGGGTGTTTGTCCTCCGTAATATAAAAGCCGTACCAGCTTATAAAGCGGGAGCAAAACGCCAACAACGCCATCAACACCGCCGCTATGGTGTCCGTCATTGCATAAACCTCCCCCGTGGTCTGCACTTGGTTATTATTCTCAATATTTTTCTGCTCAACAATCGGCATATTAGCATTGGTGTTCATAAAACACACCTCCAAGGTTTATATAGACATTATGACCGATTTTTATATTTTTGTCAATAGCTTTTAAAACAGTCATAAAAGAGAAGAATCGGCTTTGGAATAAACCAAAACCGATTCTTTTATGTAAGTGTTTTATTAGTTTTGAGGATAATAAGGAGGCTGACCGTTCATTGCTGCAGCATTGCCAACCTTTACTTTATTTGTTAAAGAAGAGATGAAACCGGGCTTAATAACAAATACCAAACCGATAAGGGTGAACACCAAGGTTACCCACCAACCGGCAGCAAGCTTTGTTTGAGGACACATATTAGCCCAATCACTTTCAATATCTTCTTCCAACTTTTCTACATAGCGGTCATAAGAAGAAGCATCATAGATATCCTTTGCATATTCAGGATATTCACGGAAAGACTCTTTAACATCGTCTAAATCTTCAGTACGATATTCATAATACTCATCATAATCTTCATATTTGGTATCATTGTACTCACCAACAATGGCGCCGATCATACCAAGAATAAGACAAAGAATGAGAATGCCGTAAAATACCTTATGCAAAAGCTTGCCAAGGTCCATACCTGCAAGAGCGGGAACAAAGGCGCTGAGGTTGATAACGCTTGCTGCAAGATATGCAACAAATACGATAATGTTGATGATACAAAGGATCATTACAACAACCAAAAGCCAACTGAAGTCACCCAAGCCTATATCACCAAAAATAGAATCATATATAGAATCGACGCCGTAAGGGCCAAAATTGGGAGAACTGTCATAATCATTTTTTAATCCGTACCAATTGATAAAGTGAAGACCAAAGGTAAGAACGGTAACGAAAATAGCGATGATCTTATCAAGGGTAAACTTTGCAATAGGGCTTACTGCCGTTGCAGGACGGGTAGGGCGAGGGGGCGCTACGGGAGCTTGCTGATATTGGGGTTGCTGGGGCGCTTGCTGACAAGGGCAAACGCTACCATCGGGTATCTGTCTGCCACATTTGTTACAGAACATAATTAATCCTCCTAAAATGTAATTTTATACGTTAGTATTATACACTAAAGGCTATATCATTGTCAACTGGTTTAAGCAATTTTTTTCTTTTATCGGCAAATATTGTGATGCGTTAATGGGTTTTTGAGACCAAAAAATTTTAAATTTTGGTTAATGCAAAAATCTTATCTACATTTTATATATTTACGGACACAAAAAGTATTGACTTTTTTTAAACCTTGTTTTATACTTTTAAGTAAGAATATGTGTGCCTTTGTGGAACACAAAATAACAAAAAGGAGACACCGGCAAAATGAAAAAGCGTTTATTGTGCTTAGTAATGACATTGGCAATGGTTGCATCTGCAATGTGCATTACCTCTTCCCCCGTTTCCGCTATCTCTGATGCGGAATTCGTTGCGCCCGAGGTTTTTATACCCGATTATTTGGCGCTTCCCGATGATGACCTTATTACGGATGACCATGAGTTTATCCTTGCAGAAGGCACACGTTATGAACAAACAGTTACATCTTTGTTCATTGATGAAAGTAAAGCTAACCGTCCCGGTACTTACAACTATCAAAAATATATAGTTGTTCACAATACCGGTTCTTACCCCGCTTCCTCCACCTCTTTGGCTAATGCTAATTACTGCAGAAATACCGATGCTTCTGTTTCTTGGCATTACACCTGCGGTAACGACGGCATCAACCAACAGTTGCCCGTTAACGAAAAAGGTTGGCACGCAGGCGGTAACTATTGGGGCGACGGTGTAACTGATGATCAAAAGGTTGCTGCCGGTTGGGTTCCCGATGCAAGCAACAGCTCCAGCGTTGGTATAGAAACCTGCGTTGACGGCTTCCCCGCTGACAACCCCTCTGCCGGTGAGCATTGGAATACCACCGAAATGTATGAATGGTACGAAACTCACTTCGACAAAACCGCTACTTATCTTGCAATTCTCGTAGCTTATATCAGTGTTCGTATGAACTTCAACCCCTATACACAGGTTGTTACTCACTACAACACCGCAGCTAAAAACTGCCCCATGCAGATGAGATACATATTCGGCACTAACGCTAAATTTGCTGAAGACGGTACATACTACAAGGTTTTCCTTGACAGAATGTATGACTATTATGAAGCATTCGGCGGCTCTTATGTTTCCACCGATACTTGCCAAAACACTTATTACAACCCCGACAGCAAGACCTATGAAACCGGTCTTTATAAGGCTGATTCCGCTGTAACCGTTTACCGCGCAGGTAACACCGCTACAGAATCTGTAGGCACCGTTGCTGCAAACGAAGTTGTTGATGTTAAGATCACCGGTTGGAACTGGGGTAAGATCACCCTTGCTAACGGCACCGAAGGTTGGGTTGACCTTGATAGCCTTACCTATGTAACCGGCGACTATGACTACGGTACATACGAAACCGCTACCGGCGATATCGTTAACGTTACAGCTATTGACGGCACCACCGCTACTTATGAAGGCGGCACTGCTGACATTTCCACTCTTACCAGAGTATACAAGGTAGAAGTTCAGGGCGACACCGCTTTTGGTTCTGAAGCTAAATACCTTGCAAGCGGCGAAAAATTCACCGTTACCGCAGTAGAACCCACCGCTCCCATGGTATTTGACATTTGGGAAGTTATCAGCGGTATTGCAACAATCGAAAACAAAACCGCTACCACTACCGAAATTACCGTTCTTGATTCTGACATTATAGTTGCAGGTTCCGAACGTGATAAGTATGACCTTACCGTTGAAAGCGGCACAGGCTCCGGCAGATATGCTGTTGGTACCGAAGTTGAAATCAGCGCAAGAGCAAAGGTTGGTCAAAGCTTTTCCGGTTGGATAGTTGAAAGCGGCTCCGCTACAATAGCTGACGCTTCTCTCGCTACCACCACCGTTACCACCACTGCTGCTGATACCGTTATTTCCGCTACCTACGAAGAAGCTACAAACTTCGATCTTACCGGTCTTACCAACTATGCACTTGGTAAGAGCTATACCTTCCAGTGGAAAGATGCTACCGGCACAAATATTTCTTGGTACAACGACTTCTTTATGCGTGATCCCAATTGCACAATTATCACCGACGGCGCTATAGAAAATGACGACACCTACTCTCTTGACAACAAGTTCTGCGCAGTTACCGGCACCGCAGGTACAGGCGTATATGTATTTGACCTTGGCGCAGTTTATGACCTTTCCAGAATAGTTGTACGTGACTTGGTTATCCAGTCCAGCTGGGGCGATATGGATTCCTTCGAAATCTCACTTTCTACCGACGGTACAGAATACGAAACTGCACAGGCATTCGACGCTATCTACAACTCCTACACCACCAACGATGACGGCGAAGAAGTTAAGATCAGCGACAGCCTTTACACCCACTGCATCGATATCACCGCTGCTTCTGCAAGATACGTTAAGTTCTCCTTCAAATCTACCAAGTGGGTTATCGCATACACCGAAATCGAAATCTACGGTCCTACCGTTGAAGAAGGTGGCGACGATACCTCCGAAGAATCTTCTGAAATCGAAGCTCCTGTAGAATCCTCCGAAGTTGAAGTTCCTGTTGAATCTTCCGAGGTTGACGCTCCTGTAGTAGAATCCTCCGAAGTTGAAGCACCTGAAGTTGATTCTTCTGACGATTCCTCTGCTGATATCGCTGTAGAAGTTGTTTACGGTGATATAAACGGCGACAATGTTATCGACAGCCTTGATGCCGCACAGGCACTTAAGTATGACGCTCTTATTATCGAGCTTAACGAAACTGCACTTGCTGCTGCAGACGTAACCGGTGACGGTTATGCCGATAGCCTTGACGCTGCACAGATTCTTAAGTACGACGCACTTCTTATCGACAGCTTCCCCGTTGATGGTGCTGCTGATGAAGAAGTTTCCGTAGAAGTATCTGCTGATATCTCTGCAGAATAATCTGTTTGCAGTAATATAAGTTTAAACACATAATCAAAAATGCCGCAGCACAGCCTGCGGCATTTTTACTGATAAGGAGCGAAAACATATGCTTAATTTAAGAGAAACACAAAAAAATATGCTTTTGAAACATATAAGCGAAGGCAGTATAGTAGCCGACTTTACCATGGGCAACGGAAACGATACGCTTTGGCTTTCAAAGCAGGTTGGCACAAGCGGCAAAGTTTTTGCCTTTGACATACAAGAGGCAGCGCTTGACAACACAAGGGCTTTGCTTGAGAATGAAGGCTGCGGGGGAAATTGTATTTTGATAAAAGAATCCCATCACCTGCTTAAAAAGCATATAGATTGTACCCTTGATGCGGGCATTTTCAATTTAGGCTTTTTGCCCGGTGGTGATAAGACTCTTACCACACTGCGCTCCTCTACCCTACCCGCTATCAAAGATGCCTTAACCATAATAAAGCCGGGCGGTTGCTTGATGATTGCAATTTATCCGGGGCACGAAGAAGGCAGGCTTGAGGGGGAGTTAATCTGCGAGACTTTGGCTACATACGATCAAAAGCACTTATCGGCATACCGTTTCAATGTACTTAACGCAGCAACATCACCCTATTTTATATATGTGGAAATAAACGAGAAATACAAAGGTGGTAATCTGTGATGACAGCAATATGCAGGCTTTTTAAGGGCATTGACCCTGTCAAGCTTAAACCTTTATTAGCCGCGTTAAATGTAATCAAGCGCAGTTATGGGGTAGGACAAATTATTATGGAGCAAGGCGCCAAAACAGACTGTTTGGGAGTTGTTGAAAAGGGATTTGTTGACGCTTTGCATTATACAAGTGACGGCAACGCAAGCCTTATATCTCATTTTAGCGCAGGACAGATTTTTGCTGATTTTCTTGCTGCAAGCGATTCAAAGGAAAGCCCCGTAACATTGATCGCACGGGAAAACAGTGATGTTTTGTTTGTGCCTATAAGTGCTCTGTATTCTCCGATGAATGATTTCGAAAACGAGGCGCGCATTCTAACCGCCAATCTTGTTGGAATCTATGCAGACCAATACTTTGAGCTTAAGGATAGAATTTTTTGTATTACGGCGCCTACTCTTAAGGAAAAGATATTAAGGTTTTTGTTTTTGTTTTCAGATAAGGCAAAGTCAAACACATTTTATGTACCCTACAGCCGTGAGCGCATGGCTGCATATTTAAATGCGGAGCGCAGCGCTTTAAGCCGTGAGCTAATGAGAATGAAAGCCGAGGGTATTATTGATTGTCGCGGAAAACTATTTATACTAAAAATTAACCGCTGATAATGTTGACAAAATTTATGTTTATGATATAATTGTCAAGGAAATATTTAGGAGGTGCGAGCTTTACTGGCTCGGTAAAACTATGAGTGTATTGTTTCAATATTTTGGCAATATCGGTTGGCAAATGCCCGTAATGTGGATCATTGGCGGCATACTTATTTATCTTGCCATCAAAAAGGATATGGAGCCTACTTTGTTGCTCCCCATGGGCTTTGGCGCAATTCTTATGAATTTGCCAACCCCATTGGCTAAAAATGCTGTTACCGGCGCAGTTGAGGAAGCCGAAGGTGTTAGTGAAATACTTGAGACCCTTTACAATGCAGGTATCGCTAATGAACTTTTTCCTCTTATTCTGTTTATCGGCATCGGCGCGATGATAGACTTTGGTCCTTTACTTTCTAACCCCAAGATGTTACTTTTCGGTGCCGCTGCGCAGTTTGGTATATTCTTTACTTATGCGGTTGCTTCCTTGTTCTTCGATATTAAGGATGCTGCTTCTATCGGTATAATCGGTGCAGCTGACGGTCCTACAGCGATTGTTGTATCTCAAACCTTGAAATCCAGCTACATTTCTGCAATAACCGTTGCTGCTTACTCTTATATGGCGTTGGTGCCCATAATTCAGCCGCCTGTTATTAAGCTTATAACCACTAAAAAAGAACGCCTTATAAGAATGGAATATAAACCTGCGGCTGTTTCTAAATCCACACGTATTCTTTTCCCTATTATTATAACCGTACTTGCAGGTTTGTTTGCACCCGCTTCTGTTGCTTTGGTTGGCTTCCTTATGTTTGGTAACCTTATCAGAGAATGTGGCGTGCTTGACAATCTTTCAGCCACCGCGCAAAAAGAGCTTGCAAACCTTGTTACATTGTTCTTGGGTATCACCATTGCTTTCACTATGAGAGGCGACCAGTTCCTTAAGCCCGCCACTCTTCTTATAATGGGGCTTGGCTTATTTGCGTTTGTGTTTGATACCGTTGGCGGTGTTATGCTTGCTAAATTGCTTAACCTGTTCAGCAAGAAGAAAATCAACCCTATGGTTGGTGCCGCAGGTATTTCCGCATTCCCCATGGCATCCAGAGTTGTGCACAAGATGGGTCTTAAAGAGGATCCTCAAAACTTTTTGCTCATGCATTCTGCAGCAGCTAACGTTTCCGGTCAGATCGCATCGGTTATCGCCGGCGGCTTGATTCTCGGTTTGGTACAAGGATGAGGTGATTGATGATGAAAAAGTTTATTGCAATTCTGTTTACTTTTATAATTATTACGTCCTGTTGCCAAGTAGTAGCGTTCGCTGAAGGTGACGACGATGTAGGCAATACCGGGGCAAACATTGGTTCAACCGGAACTATCGGTGCCGACGGTGAAACTGTAAGTCCTCCCTATGAAGGCGAAATGCCCCCCGCAAATGAAGAAATGCCCCCTCAAAACGGTGCTGTTCCTCCCCAAAACGGTGAAATGCCTCCTCAAGAACCTAACGAGCCAATGCCTATGCCAGAAGGTGGTTTTCAAACACCCGAGGCAGAAATCGAACGAGAAGAAAATACACTTGCAGAAGAATCTACAGAAGTATCTACAGAAGAATCGAAAGAGGCATCTGTAGAAGCAAAAAATGATAACAACGATATTGAAATCAAGTTTTCTACAGACAGACTTCCCACCGCTTTAGAGCATATGGGCGTTGGTCTCGCCGGTGTTATGTTAGTTCTTATTCTAATCGGCGTAGTTGTATTTGTTCTCAATAAAGTTTTTAAAGTAAAACAATAATAGTTAAGGGATTGCGATAAATGCAATCCCTTTTGTTTGTCGGGGTCCCCAAGAAGTCGATAGACTTCTTGGGGCGATTATCAAATTATATCCCAAAGATTCTCTAAAAACGATTCATAAAAAAATTGCCCGTAAAACGGGCAATTTTTTATCGTATCAGTTCTCGAGAATTTGCAAGCTTCTTGAGACGATTTTTAATAACGTTTAAGTATCAACTCGCCACGTTCGGCGTAATCGAGTATTTCAGCAAATTCATCCATATCGTGGTAACTAAAACCGTACTCACTATACTTCTCGTTCCTTATAAGGTCGTTATAAATTTGATTAGCAATATCAAGCACAGAATCGCTTACGGTCAGATACAGATAGTCGCCGGATACTCTATAAGGCGCAGATGCTTTTACTGCAAATTCACCGTCTCCCGTTTGAGCAAGGACGCCCAGCACGCCGTCATCTGTGCCGCACACTAAATCAAAATATGCAGATATGCCCAAATCCCTATAAAAGCTGGAAATGTCTCTATCGTCAAATTTCAAGCTCATAGCGCCTTCATCATCGATAGTTATGTACAGTTCTCCGCCAAAATGCTCACCCTCGTTGCCGGCTTGAACGGAGTATAAGCCCCAAGTACCAACCAAATCAGAATCAATTGAGCTTGAAACGCTTACTTCATGCAAATCGTCGCCGCCTACTGCCATTAAAATTATAGCTATGGTTTCGCCAACAATGATCAACGCCATAATAATAAGCAAAATAAGGCGCAGCTTGCTTTTAGGTTTAGCCTCATTTGTTACCGCAGTCTGAACCGAATAAACCTGCTCTTGATTTTGGGAATAGTCATAACTTTGGGTTTGCTGAATTGTTCTTTGTGAATGTTGATTCTGAACCTGTGCTTGGTAAACTGTTATTGCCTCACCGCACACGGGGCAAAACGCATCATTCTCATTCACTTTTGTGCCGCAGATTTTGCAAAACATAATAATCCTCCTACAAATTTATTCCACAAAATATTTTGGATACACAGGGCCGCTTTCGGTATAGAACTTGATATCACGGTCTTTTAAAAACTCCTTTATTATTTCAGAGTTTAAACAATGACCTACATGTATAAAGGCGTTGTTTGGGCGTACCGAACTGTCTTTGGAAAGCGGTGTACCGTTATCATCAAAGCGATACCCCAAATTGAGGTGACGAGTTTCGTATTGCATACCGTAAACCACACCCTTTTTATCAAACAGTGGACCACCGCTTTGTCCTTTAAGGCCCGGGGTGCTTAACTCAATGCCGCAGAGCCTGCCTGCTTTTGCAACATGGCGCGTTACCATACCGTCCAAAGGAAAACGGGGGGTATTAACTGCTTGAACATCACTCCACTCAATATCATCATTAATGCCATTATATATAGCGTTAACACTTTCCGGAAAAGGGAAACCGACGCGACACATATAATCGCCCGGTCTAACCTTCGAGGCATCGTCTGCAAATATTGCATAACCATTATAATTAAGCTTTTCGAAGCCGTTAAAGCGTATAACAGCCAAATCATAATCTTTATGAACATGGCAAGTCATACCCGTTATAGGTGCCACACAGCCTTTAAAATTACACTTCATATTAACTGTAACACCTTTTTTATAGCCAAACTCAAGTTCAAGCTTTTTAAGCATTTGTGTGTTATTTTTGCCGTTTAAAACTTGCGCCTTGGTTTTTTTGAATTTATTGTATTTTTCATTAATCTTTGTTGCGGCAAGTATAGTCTCTGCCACATGACGGCAGGTTACGGCACAGCCTTCTTCATTAACAAAAAACAATGTTCCGGAACCGGGCAAAACAACGGTCTCACCATAATTGCGATAGATATATAAAACAGGGCGGGTATAGTCCCCTACCTTTTCTATAGCGTCTGCAAACATAAAAACCTCCGTATAAATTAAACATAAGGGGTTTGCTGTTATAGGCAAACCCCTTCGTTTTACGTTTTATTAATTATGCGTCAGGCTCACCCTTGAGTGCATAATATTGTTCTTGGAAAAGCGCCAACGCACCAGTTCTTTCTGCGGAGTTTTCTGCTGTGTAAGTGTCACAGAAAGTAAGTTGTTGAGCGTCAACGAAAGGATACTGAATTGCGATTTCAGCGATACGCTCGGAATTTGCCTCTGCGATAGCCGCATTGATCTGCTGATGGAAATCGTTTGCGTTGAAATCATCCATCTTTGCGCTTATTTCATTTTCCAAAAATCTTGTAAAATAGTAATCCTTCTTTTCAGAATACTCTTTTTCGTATTCAGCAGCATAATCTGCTGTGTCGGGATATTTTGCTACCAACTCTTGATATTCGGGAGTACCTTCGTAGCCTTCACAAAGATCATCAACTCTGTTCTTGAGTTTTTCTTCGTATCTCTTTTCGTAAAACTCATCCCACTTATCTTCGGCATCAAACCTGCCTTCTTCGATAGCGGCTGTAACGTCTTCTTCGGGAACGACATATGCGTTTTCAACAGAAGTTGTGCCTGTAGCTTCTAACTTTAGCTGCTCGGTTATATAATTCTTAAGATCGGTATCTGCAGCGGAGCTTGTTTCTTTTTCTAAAGCTTCGACCATATCTTTATCGGCAAGGATGCTTGCTTCCATCTTAAGTCTGTTTGCTTCGGAAAGCTTTGCCTTATAACTGTTAATGATTTCGTTGTGGATTCTCTGCTTTATCTGGTCTTCATTTGCTGCCATATAGTCAGGATCGGTTGCATCGAACGCGAAAAGCTCACCATTGATATATTCTTTGTAAAATTCGGAAACAACTTCTTCAAGAACTTGCTGATAATCAACGCCTTCTATAGAAACTGTATTACCCGCATAATCCTTTACAGAATAAGCCTTTGTAGCAAGGCTAAAGCCCGTGAAATAAGACTCTTGCAGCTCTAAATTATGTTGTTTTTCAATTTCGATACCTTCTAAAGAGATTCCCTTGTCAACTGAGGGGAAAGCGTGGAATGTGTGACCGGTATACAAGGTATCCATGGAATATGTTTGACCCTTTTCACCGTCTGTTGTGGTGGGCAGTATAACCTCGCCGCTGTTGTTAAGGGTGTAATTTACGCCGTTTGCACCGTAAAGAAGGAGATTTTTAATATCGATCTCGCCATTTACGCCGTTAAGCAAACGGATAAAGTTAATTGCGTAATCTTCATAGTCTTTATTGCCGTAACCTGTTGCGCTATGAACGCAAGTAACAGCTTTACAAATTTCTTGGCTTGTTGCTAAAGGTTTAGAGTATACGTTATAAACAAGATTTTTACCTTCGCCATCTTCGCCTGCAACTTCGTTTACAAGTGCATCCATCTCGCCTTTGGTGCCGGAATAAAAAGCAACTGCAAACTTCTCGTTCATGATTTTTTCCTTCAAAAGCTCTTCATCAAAGCTTTCTGCGAGATAACCCAAAGAACGGTATACAGCAACAGTCTTATAATGATCAACAAATTGAGGGTTGCCGATAGCTGCGTTTTGATAAGGAACTATAAGGTTACCGCTGGAGTCAACAGCTAAAGAAGCACCAAGCATTTCAATATTATAACCGTCACTTGTTACAAAGGAGTTAGGAGTGTTAAGCAAAGGAACTACTTTGGTACCCTCATAATCGTTCTTGCTAACATAGTTCAAATAAGTTTCAAGCTCGGAAAGGTATAACATTTGATTTTGAGAAAAACCGTATTCGTGGTTTGCTATGCCTTCTTCGGAAGAAGTGATAACATCAGTATAGTAGTCAAGAAGATCTTGGTCGAATACTAGGAATTCATACTCACCTACAGCACGTACGGTTGGAATGCCGAAAACCTTTGCGCTTGCTTCATCCTCGCCAACCTTTACTGCATTGAAGAATACTTGAGGTATTGACTTATTAAGACTTATCATTTCGCCGCTCAACGCAACGTTAAGATCTACAAGATAGCCCGCAGATGCATCCAAATAATACTCGTCAAAATCAGTATAAAGAACTACATCCAAAGAAAGAGTGTTAGGATATATGTTTTTCTTTTCCAAATCGTCATTAAGAGTATTCATAATAACGTCTTGATCGTATCTGATATAAGGTCTTTCTTCTTTGCTTATGGTCTTAAATTCAGAATTTTCAAAGTCGAAATCATAAGTCAAGGTTTCGTCTTCTTTGCAGGCAGCGATAACTTCTTTAGCGGAAGCAATCATCTTACCGTAATCCTCTTCAGGTGCAAGGAAGAGCTTAACTGCATAACCGTTGGTCATTATAGTATTGTTAAGGTCTCTCTCAACAATCCTAATATCTTCTTCGGTAGTGCTTTCACCTGTTATGCCGAAATAGCTTATAATGTTTATTTCTTTCAACACGATTGGGCTAACATCATCGTCAGACCTACCAAAAACAAACACGTACAGAGCCGCTAAAAGCACAGCGACAAGACCTAATGCAACTATACGCTTAACTAATTTTTTCTGCTTCTTCATAACTACTGCTATACCTCCATAAAAACGCCACGATTATACAAAAGTTATTCTACACCAATTTTGCATTTATGTCAATGACTTTTTTGATTTTTGTTCTCTCTTTTTAGAAAAGTTTTACCGCGGGTTGCATTTTGATGCGGTTTTGATTATACTGTATATTGAGGTGATGGCTTTGGATGACAGAAAATACAGGAAACTTTTCAGTGACTTACCCGTTTTTATTACCGAAAGACTTATCCTTAGGAAGATTGCGCCCGAGGACTTGTATGACATGTATGAATACGCTTGTGAACCCGAAGTGTCGCGCTTTTTACTGTGGTCTCCTCATCTCAATATTGCAGAGACGAGAGGGCATATTGAATACCTGCAAAAGCAGTACCGCAAATCAAGCTGTACAGATTGGGGCGTAGCGCTGAAAAGCAATAACAAGCTGATAGGAACTTGCGGGTTTGCCTCTATGGACTTGCACAATAACAAGGCGGAGATAGGCTATGTTCTATCCCACAGGTACAGAGGGCAAGGGTATATGCGTGAGGCGGTGAGTACCGTCATAGACATAGGATTTAAACGCTTATCCCTTAACCGCATAGAAGCGCGCATTCTTGAAGGCAACCATCAGTCTGAAAGGTTAGCGGAAAGTGTAGGAATGAAAAAAGAAGGAACCTTAAGAAATGCTTTGCTCATTAAAGGTGTATACAAAACCTTCAGTTATTATGCCATTACAAAAGAAGATTACGAAGGGGCAACACGTTTACATAATGCATAAACTGTCAGTATAAGCTTCGGAAAGGAGACAGTTATGCACTACAACCGTAAGAGCGAAAGCTATGGAAATATATTAAGCGCTTTTGAGCACGAAGCCGCAGGACATGTAAGATATATGATACTTGAAGAAGATGCCGCCCGCAACGGAAACACAGATTTAGCATCACTATACAACACCTTGGCGAACGAGGAGTTTAACCATGCTAAAATATGGTATAGGGAAACTCGCGCTGAAGATGAAGAGGGTGAACTTTCTGAACGCATAGCAGATGAGACCCAAGAAGCAGCTTACACTTATGCAAGTATGGCGGCAAAAGCTGAACTTGAGGGGTATGAAGCTTTAGCGGACAGATTCCTTGCCAACGGAAAAGCAGAAGCTACACACAGAGACAAGCTGATGGAATACAAAAACAGCGTTAAAGACGGAAGCCGATATCGTAGCCATGAAGAGACACTGTGGAGGTGTTCTGTTTGCGGCTACGGGCACACCAGCATTACACCGCCGGAAGAATGCCCGCTTTGCGGTTACGGAAAAAATGCGTATCGACGCGCGGAATAACAGATAAAAAGATCGGACCTCAAAAGGTCCGATTTTTAAACCGTATATTTTTCATTGCACGTTTTCAACAAGCTTTTTTGCAATCTCTTTTTCCAGGGTAAGCCTAAAGTTTTGCTCTAAAGGATGCACAACATCCCTGCCCTTTTGATCCCTTGGCATTACCGCAAACATACTACCGTTAGTGCGATATGCTATTTTTATATCGTGTACTGCCAAAACGTTGTCAAAGACTACGCTGACTATAGCAGCAAGACCACCTGCTTGAAAGCGTGTTTTTACAGATAT
>JAZUQW010000027.1:0-9975 GCA_045605905.1 Eubacteriales bacterium | reverse complement strand
TCGACACCGCCGATGTTTGTTACCTTCAAAAATCCGCCGTCGCATATCTTTTTAACCATACAGCCGATCTCGTCGAGGTGCGCGTCAAATAAAAGCTTGGGAGCATTTTCTTTGCCACAACGTCGTATACCCACAAAGCTACCTGTTGGTGTGGTGAATATCTCATCAAACATATAAGCAAACCGCTCTTTAAGTTCAGCAAAAGCCACATGCTCTCTTCCTGACACGGCACATATTTCCGTAACTGTTTTTATTCTTTCAAAAAGCTCCATCGTAGTCCTCCATTTTAAAGCTTGTTAATAATATTTTTAAACACATTGCCGCGCTCCATGAAATTTTTATACAAATCAAAGCTTGCGGCCGCAGGTGAAAGAATTACAATATCTCCGTTTTTTGCTACGTTTTTTGCTGCGATAACTGCATTTTGCATATCTGGCGCTTCAAAAATGCTGCCTTGATAATTTGAGTTTAATAAAACTTGTTTAATTTTAGGACCGGTATTACCCATTAGCACAACGGCCTTTGCTTTGCGTTTGAATAGATCTCCTAAAGGTTCGAGCGGAATGTTTTTATCATAACCACCGCATATCACAATAACTTGCTCGTCAAATGATTCTAAAGCAGCTTTTGTGCGGCTTGGGCTGGAATCAATCGAGGAGTTATAGTATTTTACGCCTTCGTGCTCTCGTACGAGTTCAATTCTATGTTCCACTCCTCCAAAGCTTTTTGCAAGCTTTATTATACTTTCTTTTGATATTATTCCATCTGTAGCAGCAATGGCTGCAGCGTAATTTTCTCTGTTGTGGCTACCACGTAACAGTATGTCTTCATCTTTTAGAATGAGGCAATCACCTTTGTAAATCCCGTTATTACGCACTGCGAAGTTTCCGCAATCTTTTCCAAAACCAATAGGGGTACTGTGTTTATTTGCAAGTTCTTTAGTAACTTCATTAGTTACATTAAAAATACATTTTGCTCCTTGCTTTTGATATTTATAAATATTACATTTTGCCTGTATGTACTCTTCCATGCTTCTATGCCAATCAAGATGGTTGGGCGATATGTTGGTAATTACAGCGATTTGAGGAGAAACCGTCATCTTCATTAGTTGAAAACTCGAAAGCTCGACTACAGCATAATCCTGTGGTTTTATATCGTCAAGACATGAAAACAAATTTTTACCGATATTGCCCCCAAGGTGAACTGTTTTTCCTTCTGTTTCTAACAGTTTTGCAATAAGAGTTGTTGTGGTGGTTTTGCCGTCACTCGCTGTAACACCGATAGTCGTGCAAGGACAAAGGCGTAAAAACTCCTGCATTTCTGTTGTAATATAAACTCCGTTTTCTTTAGCTTTTTCAACTTGGGGCATAAATTGTTTCACACCCGGTGAAAGAAAAAGAACGTCTTCATCGATATCATCCAAATAGTTATCGCCTGTTATTGTCTTCACACCAAGTTTCTTTAATTCATCGGCATACTCACCTTTGGTTACATCTTTGGCATCCCTTAATGTGACATTTATGCCCATATTGGCAAGAATTTTTAAAATAGGCATATTACTTATGCCGACACCAACAAAACCAACCTTTTTGTTTTTTAAAGCTTCTATGTATTCTTTCAGCACGATTCTCACTCCATTCAATATATAATTATATACCAATTACAAAAATAATCAACTATTTGACAAAAATAAATTATTGTTGTATAATATTTTGGCAACCGCACCGGACAGTCGCGCGCGGCATACCGAAAGGGACCGTTGTGAGGAAAGTCCGGGCTTCGCAGGGCAGGATAACGGATAACATCCGCCGAAGGCGACTTCAGGGCCAGTGCAACAGAAATATACCGCCGTGTTTTCACGGTAAGGATGGAAAGGCGAGGTAAGAGCCCACCGGTGCGACGGAGACGTCGCAGCCATGTAAACCCTATCCGAAGCAACACCGCATATAGAGGCGATAATGCTTGCCCGGCAGCCTCTGCAGGTGGCAAAGAAATGTGCGGCAACGTACATTCAAGATAGATGACTGTCGATTACAGAACCCGGCTTATAGGTGCGGTTGCTATTAATATTGATTGCAAACAGGGGATAATTTATGTTAATTAAACTTGAACAATGTAAACCCGAAATTAAAGAGTTGGAGCAGGGAATTGAAGCGTTGCGAATTTCAATAGGCGCTGATGATTTATTCCGCGAGGTGCGCAGTTTAGAGGAGCAAACCAACGCGGCTGATTTTTGGAGCGATCCTGATGGAGCACAACAAGTTTTACGTGTGTTAAAATCGAAAAAAAGCGCTTTAGATTCTTTTTTAAACTTAAAAAATAGGTTTTATGATTTTACTGAACTTTTTGCAATGTCAATTGAAGAAGATGACGAGGACCTTGTGGATGATCTGTTGGCAGAATTTAATTCCATAAAAAAGCAATACGAAGATGAAAAGATAAGAATACTTCTTTCCGGTGACTACGACAACAGCAATTGTATAATTTCCATACATCCCGGCGCAGGTGGAACTGAAGCGCAAGATTGGGCACAAATGTTGTACCGTATGTACACAAGATATGCTGAAAGAAAAAATTATAAAGTTAAGGTTCTTGATTATCTGGACGGTGATGAGGCCGGAATTAAAAGCGTAACATTTTTGGTTGAAGGTGAAAATGCATATGGCTATCTAAAGGGCGAAAACGGAGTTCACAGATTGGTGAGAGTTTCTCCTTTTGATGCTTCCGGCAGAAGACATACTTCTTTTGCATCCGTGGAGGTTATGCCTGAATTTAACGATGATATGACTATTGAGATCAGAGAAGAAGATTTAAAAGTAGATCACCATCGCTCCAGCGGCGCCGGAGGGCAGCATGTTAACAAAACGGATTCCGCTGTCAGAATTACACATTTACCCACAGGTATTGTTGTTAACTGCCAAACAGAACGCAGCCAAGTTCAAAACAAAGAAACAGCAATGAAAATGCTAAAAAGTAAGCTTTTGGAAATTAAAGAAAGAGAACAGCTTGATAAGATCGACGACATAAAAGGCGTTAAGCTTAACATAGAGTGGGGTAGTCAGATCAGATCTTATGTTTTTATGCCCTATACTCTTGTAAAAGATAACAGAACCAATTGTGAAACCGGCAATATTACAGCTGTTATGGATGGAGAAATTGACGATTTTATTAGTGAATATCTGAAAATGAAGTGCCAAAAATAGTGTTGATTAAAAAATTTATTCAAGCGATGTTTTATTAAATATTACTGTTAATACTTGGTTAAAATAACGGTTATATATTAGACGATAGGGGGTGCTGCAACACAGCCTCCCTTATTTTGAAGTAATTACTATATAGATTGGAGACCGATCAGTCATGAAAAAAGGCGGTATTTCCGTACAAACAGATAACATATTTCCCGTTATTAAAAAGTGGTTATATTCTGACAAAGAGATATTTTTAAGGGAGCTTGTTTCAAACGCTTGTGATGCAATAACAAGGCATAAACGTTTGGTATCTCTTGCCGAAGCATCTGAAAGCGACGAGCAGTATAAGGTCGATATCACCATAGATAAAGAATTAAAGACCCTAACAGTTTCGGACAACGGTATAGGTATGACCGAAGAAGAAGTTGACAAATACATCAATAATATGGCAATTTCCGGAGCTTTGGAGTTTATTTCTAAATACGAAAATGACGAAAGCGGAAGTGGCGGCATTATTGGGCATTTTGGTTTGGGATTCTATTCTGCTTTTATGGTTGCAGATAATGTTGAAATAGATACAAAATCCTATACCGATGCTGCCCCTGTGCTTTGGAATTGTAAAGAAGACGGAAGCTATGTGATGGAAGTTTCCGAAAAGGAATCGCGTGGCAGCGATATTTGCTTACACATCTCTGAAAAAGAGCTGGAATATTTAGATTTTACAAAAATTAAAAGTATACTGGAAAAGTACTGCTCATATATGCCTTATGAAATTCATTGCATTGAGGGCGATAGGCGCGAGCTTATAAACAACTCTGCACCTGTATGGCAAAGATCTTCTGCGGATGTTTCGGAGGAAGAATATAACGAACAATATAAAAAGCTTTTTTCTGACTATAGGGATCCTATATTTTGCGTTCACATTAATGCAGATTATCCTTTAAATTTTAAAGGTGTTTTGTATTTTCCTTCTCAACGTGGCAACTTTGAGCCCAAAGAGGGCGTTATTAAACTGTTTTACAATTCGGTTTTTGTAGCCGACAATATTAAAGAGATAGTTCCTGACTACCTTTCTTGTCTGTGTGGTGCGCTAGATTGTCCTGAATTGCCGTTGAACGTATCAAGAAGTTATTTACAGGATGATTCTTATGTTCGCAAACTTTCTGCACATATTGTAAAGAAAGTTGCGGATAAACTTTGCAAGCTAAAAAATGATGATTTTGATAAATACACAAAATTGTGGGGCGTCGTTAAGCCCTATCTTGAATACGGATGTATAAAGGATTCGAAGTTTTATGATCGCGTAAAAAATGCTTTACTTGTAGAGAAGAGCGACGGAACGTTTTGCGCTTTGGACGCTTTGCTATCCACTGAAGAAGAGAATAGAATTTACTACACAACAGACGGAGTAGCACAGTCTTATTATGTAAGCTTGTTCAATTCCAAGAATATACCGGTGTATGTTTTCGATACTGTAGTTGATGCGCAATTTATATCGTTTATAGAAAGCAAAAACAGCAAAACAAAATTTATGCGTGTCGACTCTTCTATCGAAGACTTGGGTACAGAATCTGATGAGAACGAGAATTTGAAATCGCTTTTTGAAAAAGCATCTGGCAAAAACGGAACAAAAATTACATTTGCCTCTTTGGGCGAAGAAAGTACCTCGGCACTACTCAAGCTATCGGAAGAGGGAAGACGTTTTTCTGATATGATGCGTATGTACGCTATGGTAAACGGTGAGGAAGATATTGCCGTTTCCGAAGAAGAAATTGTAGTCAATATCGATAGTGAAATTATTAAAAAACTAAACAAACTTGACGAAAACAAGGCCTTGACGATAGCAAAACATATATACTACATGGCTGTTTCCGCTAATCGCCAATTGAGCAAAATAGAGCTTTCCGATATGCTTGAGAATAATAAGTTGCTGTATAAATTTATTTAGTTGTTTGGAGCTTGTATGTTATTTTCAGATTTCCCACAAATTATTGTTAATTTTTTGTCTTACAAATTAAATATACAAGCGCGCTCACAACTAACCGTTGATGAGTATGCGATTGATTTAAGGTGCTTTTTTAGGTATATAATCGCCTTAAGGACGAGGGTTGCTGAAAAAGATGCGGACATTTCGGTGGTTGATGCAGAATATGCTGACAGCATAAGCTCGGATGATATTTATGGTTATTTACTGTATTTAGCACAAAATCGCAAACTCAAGCCTACCACCAGAAGTCGTAAGCTTGCAACGATACGCTCTTTTTATAAGTACCATACAACAAAATCTCGTTTGCTGAAAAACAACCCCGCCAAAGATGTAGACGCGCCCAGACTGCCTGTAGGATTGCCTGTTGTTATGACTATGGAGGAGTCTTTGATGTTGCTTGACTCTTTTGATAAAAGTGATATCAACTACAAACGTGATTATTTCATAACTTTATTGTTTTTAAGCTGTGGTTTACGACTCTCTGAACTTGTTGGCATAAACCTTTCCGACATAGATTCTGATTTTAACCGCTTTACAGTAAGAGGTAAAGGTAATAAGACTCGTGTATTATTTTTTAATGATATTTGTAAGGATGCATTGAGGCAGTATTTGGAAGTTAGACAACGATCCACTGTAGAGCGTGGTAAAAAAGTTAAGGATACGGACGCTTTGTTTTTATCACGTAATGGTGTAAGAATGTCTAACAAGACTGTTCAGTGGGTGATCAACCGACAGCTTAAGCTTTGCGGTTTAGATAAGCGCGGATATTCAGCACATAAATTGCGGCATACGGCAGCCACACTTATGTATAGCGAATCAGGTATTGATGTTATGATGCTAAAAGAGATACTTGGGCACTCGCAGTTGAGCACAACTCAAATATATACACACGTAAAGTCCGACGCTGTTAAACAAGCTTTGGAAAAATCGCCGTTTAATGTAAAGCACAAAGAGCCAAAACAAGTCAAAAGGCGAACGCGGAAAAGTATAGAATTGTTTGATACAGACCACAAAGTAGGAAAACTGCTTTTTGAAGGTACAGATGCAGAATTTAACGAGGACGATACATAATGATTACAGTTAAGCATATAATAACGGGACATGAAGTTTTACAAGACGGCAGGGTTAAGCCGTCTGCCGTACTGAAGTTTATGCAAGATGCCGCAACCATAGATGCAGGAAATTTAGGTGCCGACTATGGTTCTATGCGTAAGGATGATATGATATTTGTCATTTCGAAAGCCATTGTTAGCTTCAAGCGTATACCTCGTCTTGACGAAGAACTTGAAATACGCACTTGGAACGGTAAGATTCAAGGCGTATCATTCAACAGGGATTTTGTGATGTATATTGATGGAGAGGTAGTTGCACGAGCAACCACACGGTGGGTGCTTGTAAGCTACTCGGACCGTCGCATTCTTCGACCGGATGCGTTAAAGGCTGCGATTTTAACCAACACCGATGAAGAAATCGGTATTGAGCCCGAAAGGCGAATTAAGATTCCTGATGAGATTGAGCCGTTAAGAACAATTTACCATCCCACTTTGACAGATATGGACACTAATGGGCATGTAAACAATAGTCGATATGCAGACTATTTAGTTGATTATTGCGGTATAGATTTACTTGATAAGGAAATAAAAGCCTTTGAGATACATTTTGTAAGTGAGTTAAAACAAGGCGAAGAGGTTGTGTTTACTGCTGCATCAGCAAACGACAAAGCTTTTGTTGTGGGTATCAAAGAGGATGGCAGGCAAGCCTTTGCTTCTTATGTACAAGTTGTCGATAAATAACTATTGATTTATTAAGCACCTTGTTGTATAATCTCTATCAGAAAGGAGGCGCTGTTTATGCAGAGCAAAGCTCCGGGGCTTATTGCGGGCAACAAAAAGGCTTATCATGACTATTTTGTTGAAGATACCTACGAAGCAGGAATCGAGCTTTGCGGTACCGAGGTTAAGTCTTTGCGGTGCGGCAGAGTGAATTTAAAAGATTCATATTGCCGTATAAAAGACGGAGAAATCTTAATTTTCGGCATGCATATCAGTCCATACGAAAAAGGCAATATTTTTAACAGAGAGCCCATGCGGGCAAGAAGGCTCCTTATGCACAAGCGAGAGATTTTAAAACTATTTGGTCTCGTTGGTCAACAAGGATATTCTTTGATCCCTTTAAAGCTGTACTTTAGTGGAAAATGGGTTAAAGTAGAAATAGGTCTTTGCAAAGGTAAAAAGCTTTATGATAAAAGGGAAGCTGATGCAAAACGCAGCGCTCAACGAGAAGCAGAACGTTCTTTGCGATAAATTAATGGGGGCGTAAAGGTTTCGACGGGGAGTTTGATATGTAATAAGCGTGCAGAAGAGCGTGACTTCTATAAAAAACGTACTTTTTAAAAACAAACGACAACAATAAAGTTGCTTTAGCTGCCTAATTTAGGTAGCCGTCATTTTCGGGAGTACTGCGGCCCGAACAATGGCGTCACTTAGCAGTGAACGTGAGTGTGTGAAAGCTTTGACATACACCATGATTTTATGAAGCTACCAAACTATACAGCCTGACGGTTGGCGGTATAGCGTGGGAATTTAAACAACCGTCTGCGCACGGAGAAATTTACAAGGATGGCTTTTCGGACAGGGGTTCGATTCCCCTCGCCTCCACCATATTGGCACCATAATATTCATTGTATCGTGGTGCTTTTTTCTTGGAGTGATATTTATGTATGATCATATGAAGTATATGTACGAAAGAACAAAGGCGGTACACGACAACGTCAGGGGTATATATATCAAGCTTTCAGATGTTTACGATACACTCGAAATAATTTGTCACATATTTACGCGTCTTCATGACAAAAGATCAAAAGTGCATATCAAAAGCATAAATCGTCAATATATTTTTCATGATGAAGGTCTTGAAAAAGACGTTTTTCGTTTTAATAAGTTTTTTGATTTTTTACATAGTTGTTTGTTTTATGAGCATCTTTCTTTTGTAATTTTTCCTTCAGATACCGTAGGATACAGACTCAATACGTACAGGGAATTTACAGACAGCAAAAGCTTCTTTGCTTGCAAATGTTGGGATTATAAGAATGTGATTTTTCTTTTTAAGAATCTTGAAGAATTTGAGCTTGCATATGGTGTTTGTAAAAACTATTTATTTGATGACTACAGAATAATTACCGATGCTAACATAGGCGAAATGGGTTTAGAATATATTTAAAAAAGTCAGTTCACAAAAATGAACTGACTTTTTTGTCGTAGTACTCATGAAGCTTGTCGTGGTCTTTGGGTGATTGTTAAGTTTTGTTTTTGATCAAAATCCAAGATTGATGTACTACCAGAAAAATAAGAAGAACTGATACAATTATTGTAACAATAACCCATATCCAATGTTCATCAGCACTTGGCAAGGGCTCTTCTTTTATTGGTGACTCGCTCATTAAATGAATAACATATTCTTTGACTGCGCCGCTTTCTGCCGTGCATTTGATTGTTACGCTTTCTGTTTCCGGGTCATATTTACCGATATAAACAACAGTTTGTGCAGATTCGGCCACCGCGCTCATTACAACATCGTGGGTGTTAGCGCAAACAACATAGTATTCTGTAATACTTTTATCAAATTGTGGAGAAACCGTACCCCCCGAAATCTCTATACTCGATAAAAAAGCATTGTCATTAATCTTGTTGTCGGTGTTGTTTGTAATAGGGGTATCAATCGTATCTGCTGTGCATACAAAATTATACCGTATCTCACCCTGTGTCGTCTCGGTTATTGCAGAAAATTCGGCAGTTCCCTCAAGGAAACTCGTGTTACCGGTTATAGAAAACATTTCTTCGGGATAAGCTGCCACATACACCGCAGAGGAAGCGGTAGGGAAAGCCAAATTGTAATATGTCGTCTCACTGTCAAATGTAAAAGCCGGCATATTAAAAATCGTAATTTCGGGGACATATGTTTCGGCAAATGACGGTGACGCTTTTACAGTACCGCAAATAGCCGAACTTCCGTCGTACAATTCAATATCTTCAAAAGATACAAATGCATCATTACCGTTAAAGTCCTCGGTAACAGAAAAGCTAACTAATGCAACTACTTGCGTCTCTAATGACGGGTTACAGTTAGTAAAAAAGTGGATACCGTCAGCTTGAATAGAGTAAAAGCTTTCTGCTTCGGTGCTTATTATCTCTACATTTGTAGCAGTAAAAACAGATGAATCAAAACACACGCGTCCGGAAATACCGCTTACGTTTTGCGCATCGGTCAAAGTTAATCCTGCCGTAAATGTTGTATTCGGTGATACGGTTTTCGGCATTATTAAATTTGGTTGGGCTCTTGCTATTCTTCTGGCAGAAGCGACAGTTTCCACAATAGTATTTTGTCCTAATATATGTTCTTTAACAGTCAGTAAGTCAAAAACATCGATATTACCATTTCTGTCAGTGTCCGCAGAATATTTAACTGCAGGGGTCATATCTTCGGGTTGCGAAGCAAGAACCTCCAACATAAAATAGTCGTTTGCGGTAATATAACCGTCGCAATCTATGTCGCATAATACAGACAGTGCGCGCTCATCAATAGTATTGCCGTTAATATCATACAACAAGACTTTCATGTCAGTTGAGATGATTCCCGTGCTTAGTTGGATGCCATCCTTTGTTGCCGGAATTACGTTTCCGTAAGTTGTGGCAACAGCGGAAAGCAACACTTCGACGCTTGTACCCGGAGCAATGTTACTTATGACATTATCAGCTTCTTCTTTAAAATAGCTGCTGTCAAAAACAATTTTGCTATCCGTTA
>JAZUQW010000026.1:0-4898 GCA_045605905.1 Eubacteriales bacterium | reverse complement strand
GCACTTGCTACGATACCGCTGTTGACCTTGCTAAGAACAAGGGCTGCAAAATAATATTTGCAGACTCATTCGGTCACGAATCATTTATGAAGCAGGCTGCTAAGGAATATCCTGAGGTTCAGTTCTGCCATGCAACAGGTACTAACGCTCATACCGAAGATCTTGACAACTTCCATAATGCTTTCGCTTCCATATACGAAGGCAGATATCTTGCAGGTATTGCTGCAGGTATGAAGCTTAACGAAATGATCGAAAACGGTGATATTACAGAAGACCAGGCAAAAATGGGCTACGTAGGCGCATTTGCTTATGCAGAAGTTAAATCTGGTTATACTTCTTTCTACCTCGGCGCTAAATCTGTTTGCCCTTCCGTTACTATGGATGTTAAGTTTACCGATAGTTGGTATAACGAAAACCTTGAAAAAGAAGCTGCACTCGCTCTTATTGAAGGCGGTTGTGTACTTATTAGCCAACACGCAGACTCTATGGGTGCTCCTTCTGCATGTGAAGAAAAGAACGTACCTAACGTTTCTTACAACGGTAGTACACAAAAGTCTTGCCCCAACACTTACATAGTATCTTCCAGAATCAATTGGGCTCCTTATTATGAGTACGCAGTTGCATGTTTGGTTAACGATGAAGCTATTCCCGCTGACTGGTGTGGTGGTATAGGTGAAGGTTCTGTAGTTCTTACAGATATAAACACCTCTGTTGCTGCTGAAGGTACAGAAGAAGCAATCGAAGCTGCAAAAGCTGAACTTGTTGCAGGTACACGCAACGTATTTGATACTGCTAACTTTACCGTAGATGGCGAACGTCTCTCTTCTTATCTCGCTGATGTTGATACCGATGCTGACTACACAGCTGATACTGAAGTTATCAAAGACGGCGTTTTCTGCGAATCCGAATATCGCAGTGCACCTTATTTTGATATCGATATTGACGGCATAACCATCAAGTAATTTTAAATTTTATATAAGGCGGGACCTAACCGTCCCGCCTTATTAATATAATTTTGAAAGCAGCACCGCTTTTTCGATGTTGCTTTGAGGACTATATTTACCCGGAGGTATAATTATGGCTAATAGGGTAGCGATAGAATTAAAAGGTATTACAAAAACGTTTGGCGATGTCATTGCAAATGATAATGTTGACCTAACTGTGTATAAAGGGGAGATTTTATCTATTCTTGGTGAAAACGGATGCGGCAAGACTACCCTTATGAATATGATTGCCGGTATTTATTATCCGGATAAAGGTCAGATTTGCATCGACGGCAAAGAAGTGCAAATTCGTTCCCCTAAAGATGCTTTAGATAATAGAATTGGTATGGTTCACCAGCATTTTAAGTTGGTGGATATTTTTACGGCTACGGAAAATATAATTTTAGGGTTAGATAAAAAACACAGTGCAAGGCTGCAATTTGCTAAGGATAAAGTTAAAGCAAAAAAAAGATCTAACGGCAATATAAGCTTTAGCAAAAAATGCTTTAAAGCTATTAACAGTGCCGTATACAAGCTTAAAAACATAGGCTTGAAAGATATTCAAGTTGCAAGCAAAAGAATCGAAGCATTGTGCAATAGGTATGGTTTTGAGCTTGACCCCAACAAAAAAATTTATGAAATGTCGGTTTCGGAAAAACAAACTGTAGAGATAATAAAGGTTCTATACAGAGGTGCCGATGTGCTTATTCTTGATGAGCCTACTGCCGTTTTGACTCCCCAAGAAACCCAAAAACTTTTTGATGTATTGAGAAATATGCGGAAAAAAGGCAAATCGATAATAATTATAACTCATAAACTACACGAAGTTATGGCTCTTTCCGATCGTGTTGCTGTTTTGTGTAAGGGTAAATACGTTGGTTCTGTTATGACAGCCCAAACTAACGAAAATATGCTTACTGAGATGATGGTTGGTCAAAAGGTTTCTCTTAATATCTATAGAGGGGATCCCGTGGATCCGCAAGAGCGTTTGGTTGTAAACAATATAAATTGTGTTAACAGAGACGGCGTAAAAATTTTGGATAATGTTTCTTTTACTGCGTATTCAGGCGAGATATTGGGCATTGCCGGTATTGCGGGCAGCGGACAGAGAGAGCTGTTAGAGTCAATTGCGGGGTTACAAAAGCTCAATTCGGGCACGATAATGTATCACGATCCCAATACCGGTGCGGTCGATAATTTGCGTGATAAAACCCCCATACAGATTAGAAATTTAGGTGTTCGTTTGTCGTTTGTTCCTGAAGACAGATTAGGCATGGGCCTTGTCGGGAGCATGGATATAGTTGATAATATGATGCTTAGAACTTATGGTAGAGGCGGTCCGTTTTTCTTGCACCGCAGACAGCCGAAGCATCTTGCTGATGACATAATTAAAAAGCTTTCAGTTGTTACGCCGAGCTCTTCTACACCTGTTAGAAGACTCTCCGGTGGTAATGTTCAGAAAGTATTGGTAGGGAGAGAAATAGCAGCATCTCCTACAGTTTTAATGGTTGCGTATCCCGTACGTGGTCTAGATATAAATTCTTCTCATATGATTTACGATTTGTTAAATCAACAAAAAGAAAAAGGCGTTGCCGTAATCTTTGTTGGTGAAGATTTGGACGTTTTGATTGAGATTTGTGATAGAATTATGGTAATTGGTTCTGGTCGTATTACAGGTATTGTGGATGGCAGAACTGCCGAAAAACAACAGTTGGGTATGCTTATGACGGCGTCACCCGAACATTCTGATATAAACGGTTGAGAGGGGAGAGAATAACGTATGAAAAATGAACATAAAGTGCGTACTCCTCTTGTCCACCTCGTTAAGCGCGATAAAATTGAATGGTGGAAAGCGTGGCTTATAAGACTTGGCGCAATCGGTTTTGCTGTTGTTTTTTGTGCAATGATTGCAAAGCTTGTAGTTGGTGTTAAGCCTGTTGATCTATATCAAACTATGATTGATAGTTTGATGGGCAACGATACGTATCAAGAAAAACACACAATTATTCAAAACAGAAAGTTTTGGGATGCTTTGCAGGAAACCGCTATATTATTGTGTATTGCATTAGCTGTTACTCCGGCGTTTAAAATGAGATTCTGGAACATAGGCGCCGAAGGACAAGTTTTGATGGGGTGTTTAGCATCTGCAGGATGTATGTTGAAAATCGCAGATTCTGTTTCTCCCAATCAGTTGTTGCTAATTATGTTCTTTGCTTCAGCGGTGGCGGGTGCGATTTGGGGTTTGATCCCTGCATTTTTTAAATCTCGCTGGAATACAAATGAAACTTTGTTTACCTTGATGTTAAACTATGTTGCAACTCAGATAGTTGCGTACTTTTGTATAGAATGGGCGCCGTCAAACGGTTCTAATGTAATCGGTGTTATTAACAGAAGTTTAAAAACACCTGATGGCGAGAGATACGGTTGGTTGCCCAGCATTTTTGAAGAACATTTTGAGCATATCGAAAAAGCACAAGTGCCCAATTATGCACCAGTAATTCTTACAGTTCTTACTGTTACGCTTTTGATGTATGTATATTTAAAATACAGCAAACAAGGATATGAGCTTTCAGTTGTCGGTGAAAGCGAAAATACCGCCCGCTACATTGGTATAAATGTAAAAAAAGTTGTTTTACGCACTATGCTTATTTCTGGTGCTATATGCGGTATCGCAGGCTTTTTGTTGGTTTCGGGTATTGAGCATACGATAGCTACAGATACTGTAGCGGGTAGAGGATTTACAGCTATAATGGTATCTTGGCTTGCAAAGTTTAATCCTATCGTGATGATAGCAACATCGTTTCTGTTTGTGTTTATGGATATTGGTGCTTCAAAAGTTGCTACCGACCTTAAAATTAATGAGTCGTTTTCTGATGTGCTCACTGCGATTATAATTTTCTTTATTATAGGTTGCGAGTTTTTTATTAACTATAAAATTGTATTTAATTCAAGTAAAAACGCAAATAGAATCGGCACAAAAAATATTACAAAAAACAAGGCCGATATTACGCTTAACTATAATGTAATAGTTAATGTGTTATCCGTTGTGTCTGTTTTGTTTTCTGTTCTAATGCTGTTTTCACCTGCATTAAAGCTTGCTTTGGTAATAGTCGGTTTCGCGATCTCTGCAACAGCTTATTATATTACTTATAACAAATCTACAAAAGACTTGTTGCCAAAATTTGCGATGTCAGCCTCTATTATTGCAATAATTTTCGGATTGTATTCTCTTATGTAAGGAAAGGGGGATTTAATTTATGACGTCAATACCTTTTATTATTCAGCGTGCGTTAGTTCAAAGTGCCCCTTTGCTTTATGGCTCTACCGGTGAAATCTTGACTGAAAAATCAGGTCATCTCAATTTAGGTACGGCGGGGACTATGTATGTTGGCGCTATATGTGGTGTTATTGGTGCTTTCTTTTATGAAAACAGTTTGCCCGACGGCGCTGAATTAAATCCGTTTTTGGGTATTACAATACCGTTAGTGTTTTGTATTATCGGTTCTTTGATAATGGGTTTAATTTATTGCTTCCTTACAGTAACATTGAGGGCTAACCAAAATGTTACAGGTCTTGCTCTTACTACTTTTGGTACAGGTTTGGGTAACTTTTTCGGTGGCTCTCTCGTAAAATTGTTTGATGGCGAAGTTGCTTCTGTAAATTTTTCAAAAACAAGCACTCTTTATAAGACATATATGCCAATTGCCGATGATTTGGGCTGGTTCGGACGTATATTTTTGTCACACGGTTTTTTGTTCTATCTTGGTATATTAATTGCGTTGATTTCAGCGTTTGTGCTTAAAAGGACTTCTAAAGGTCTTAACTTGCGTGCTGTAGGCGAAAACCCAGCAACTGCCGACGCAGCCGGCATTAGAGTCAATCTGTACAAATATATTGCAACCTGTACCGGCAGTA
>JAZUQW010000025.1:0-1766 GCA_045605905.1 Eubacteriales bacterium | reverse complement strand
AGCGAGATGGCCGCCCTTTTTGTGTATCTCGTCAATTAGAAGTGAAAGCGCCGCCTGCTCCTCATCGGGAGAATCGCACAAGCCGTAGAAAATAGCCATAGCCTGTACACTTTGTTTGCCGCTTATAAAGCGCATCGCTTTTTTGTCTTCCAAAAGATGCTCTCTTATAGCCTTTCGCATATCGTTTGCAAAATTACGGCAAAACTCCGCTTCCTTGTTCATTTCAAGACGATTATACAGATATTCGGCTTTTTTTGCCAGGTCGTAAGATATAGTGCTATCTGTAAAAATCAGAGGAGTTTCGTAATCTTGATAAGTGGGACACCAGTCACCAAGTCCTATTTCAAGAAGACCGTTTTCATCTTTACGTGTATTTAGATATTTGAAATAACGCAAAATAGCAACAGATGCTTCCTTTGCCATACGCAAATCGTCACGCAAAACCGCCGTGAAGTAAGGCAGATATACAAGTACACAATCCCACGCAGGACCGTTTCCCCAATGGAATCCCCAACCTCCGGTCGGAACAATTCCGGGAAGCGCACCACGCTCGTCCATAGCGCCAATGATACACTTTTCCCACATGAGATAGTTATCCTCAGGCTCAAAATTCATAAGCGTTTGCTCTGCCGAAAGTGCAGCATCTGCTGTCCAGCCATTCTTTTCTCTGTGCGGACAGTCGTTTGGAAAGTGTTGGAAATTACCGAGGGTTGAACGCCTTGTCATTTCTTGAATTGTATTCAGAATATCATCGGAACACTTAAAGTTACCCCTGTCGCCAAGGTCTGTGTTCATAACTACGGTGGTAAGAAGCTCGGGTGTCGCTTGAGTGTCTGTTATACCCTTTACAAAAGCATAACGGAATCCGTAATAGGTAAATGTAGGCGTGTGAGTTTGCAGACCGACACGGCATATATATTCGGTTCTTTGAGTATATCGGGGCTTTCCCTTACTTACTTCGTTGTTGAAGAGCAGGTTTTTCTGCGTCAGCCTACCGTTTTCAAGAAGCTCTCCGTGGTCTATCACGATTTTTTGTCCGTCTTCGCCGTTTACCGAAATTCTTGTTACGCCGACGAGATTGAGTCCGAAATCATATAAATATCCGTCATCAAGCTTTGTGATCGAAACGGGCTTCACCTCGTACATTTCTAAAATAGGTCTATTTACCGATAAAGTAGGCACACCGCCGTCACATTTTACAGGAATGGCAGCCGTCCAATCTAATGTATCGAAGTCTATGCTGTTCCAATTTGGAATCTCAAGGCGGGCATCATATCTTTCGCCCATCATATACCCGTCGCATAATATCGGAGAGGGATGGCAAAGCACATCGGGGTCAGCCTCAATTACTGTTGACTCGTTTTCATAGTCAAGCTCTATGGCAAAAGCAATTTTGGGGGAGGAGTTAAAGCTGGCAAGCTGAAAATCCCATTCATAGCCATCAAACCTGTTTTGCATTCCGTTGCCGAGTATAAATGAAACGGTGTTTTTTCCTTTTTTTAAAAGAGAGGTTACGTCATAGTTATCATACGGCAACACGTGCTCCGGATTTACGATATAAGGAGAAAGTTTTCCGCGAGTAATATGCTCGCCGTTTATAAATATCTCGTAAAACCCTAAAGCGCATACGGTTATCTCACAGTGCTTTAATCTGCTTTTCACAAAGAAGTCGCGACGCATAAGAGGTGCCGGGACACTTTTTTCTATCGTGCTTTTTTCAATAGTAGCCGAAACAAATTTTGTGGAAAAAAACATAAAAAGCCTCC
>JAZUQW010000024.1:0-6017 GCA_045605905.1 Eubacteriales bacterium | reverse complement strand
CCTAAAAGCAATTTTTTGCCTATCGTTCGCGGTTAGTGTATGCTAACTGCTCTGCAAAAAAATAATCTGCAGATTATTTTTTCTTTTATCCGTTGACTATAATAGCAGACGCAAGTTGATTATCTATGCTGTAGCGACCGTCCTTTATGGAAACTACAAGGCCGCCTTTTTTATGGGAGATAACGGTTATAGGCTCGCCGCTGTAGCAACCAAGGGAAAACAAAAAATCGTCCATTTCCGCATCATCAGTTTCAATACGCTGTATTATGTACTCAACGCCTTCTTGTGCATCACGCAGGTTCATAATTATCTCCTGTCTGAAATCATAATGCTGTTTTTTCTACACGGAAAATTTATCAGTTAGCTTTTGCTAACCATATAGTACTCCAAGCTTTTTAATTTGTCAACACCTTTTTAATTTTTTTTGCAGCCAAAATACAAATTTGTAGAAATGCTCAAAAACGAAAAGAGACAGAGCGGTTTAAATTGTCAAAAATATAAAACGATCGGGGCGTGTTACCGCTCCGATCGTCAAACCTTTTCGTCTATTCCTCTTCTAATTTAGATATCATTTCCTTTTGAATTTGAGGGTCGTAGGAAAGCATAGGCGTTACCGCTTTTTGTTTTATCTTACGGTCAACGTAGTTTTTGACTATCTTAACAACCAAGGGGAACATAGCCACTACGCCAATGAGGTTGGGTACCATCATAAGTCCGTTAAAGGTATCGGAAATATCCCAAGCCAATGAAGAATCCATTATTGCGCCGGAAACTATCATAAGTACAAAGATCACCTTGTAGACCTTAACGGCTTTTTCACCCAAAAGATATTCCACCGCTTTGGTACCGTATTGGGACCAACTGAGAACGGTGGTAAAGGCAAACAAAAGCATAGCTACTGCCACAAACCATTCGCCCGCTACACCGAAAGTATCGCCAAATACTTCTGATACCAAGGTGGAGTCTGACATTTTTTCAACAATCGGATTACCTGTTTGAAGGTTTATCTTACCGGAAGAAAGTACAACTATTGCAGTCATTGTGCAAACTATCATGGTGTCGAAGAAAACTTCGAAAATACCCCACATTCCCTGACGTACAGGCTCTTTAACGTTAGAGGAGCTGTGTACCATAACAGAAGAGCCAAGGCCTGCCTCGTTAGAGAACACACCGCGCTTAAAGCCCTGTGTCATACCCAATATAACGGTACCCACAACACCGCCGTATGCCGCACGAGAGGTAAAGGCAAACTTAAATATAGCCTTAAACATCGGACCCAAGTTTTCGATGTTGATAAACATAATGGCAAGGGCGCCTATAATATAAAAGATTGCCATAAAGGGCACTACGCGTTCTGCAAACGATGCTATTCTTTGCAAGCCGCCAAGGATGATAAGACCACCCAAAACCACCAAGCAACAGCCTATTATAAGTTCAAGCACGGATATGCCTCCAACGGTACCCAAGCTGTTTTCGGAGAAAAATGCCGACTCTATATTAAGGGTTATTTTGTTTACCTGTGCCATATTGCCTATACCGAAGGAGGCAAGGATGGCAAAGCAAGCAAACAGCACCGCCAATACGGAAGCTATGCCTTTACAGCCCTTCTTTTTACCAAGACCGTCTTTAAGATAATACATAGCGCCGCCGGACCATTCGCCGTCTTTATTGCGGCGACGGAAGTATATGCCCAAAACGTTTTCGGAAAAATTAGTCATCATACCGAAGAACGCCGCAACCCACATCCAAAACACTGCGCCGGGTCCGCCAAGCACTATAGCAGCGGCAACGCCCGCAATATTGCCCGTACCGACGGTTGCGGCAAGGGCTGTGCAAAGTGCCTGGAATTGAGAGATGGATTTTTTATCGGTCTTTTTTGTGGATTTGCTGTCCCTTTTAAAGAGAGTGCCTATGGTCTCTTTAAACCAATGGCCTATATGCGATACTTGAAAAACCTTGGTGGTAATGGTCAACAAAATGCCTGTACCTATCAACAGCACAAGCCCCGGTACACCCCAAATAAACTCGTTAACATGTTTGTTAACATTTGCCAAACTGTCTAAAAACTCTTTCATGTTTTCCTCCCATAAACAAAAAAATAACGGTCTGCACAAAGCGCAAACCGCCAATAACACAAAAGGGTGGTTAAAACATGGCTTAACCGTAAAGATAAAAACTTGACTTTGTCCTTTTGCCTGAGAGATTAGCGTAAATCGCCTTGCACCTTCGGCACTCAATTAAATGAGCTTCTCCAAAGTTATGTCAGCTTACAGTCCTCATCCGACATTACGGAAACCTGAGAGTTTTGCTCCTTCGGCGGCTAATGCACTTTCCTGCAAGCGTCATACATAATATTTAGTTCTTCGATATTATAACATTATATTTTACATTTTGCAACAACTATTTTTATATTTATTTAATAAGCTCGTCGGTCAAGCGTAATATCTCGGGTGCTATTTTTTTACGCTCTTTCTTAACAATACGGTTATAAACCGGATACGCTAAACTAACAGGTATTATCCCCACAATCCCCGTGGCAACACCTACCAATGTAGAATGTAACTCCTGCATACCCAAATAACTACCCAAATCGCTCATTACAAGGCTCATACCAAGGCCCATGACCAATGCACCCACGACACCAAGAATGAGCGATGCTTTTGTTGCCTTTTTGGTTACGCCTGCATCCAAGCGGCGCAACAGTGCCATTTTGTCTGCCGTTTCTGTTTCAGTATACTTTTGTCGTATTGCTTTTATCTCCTCCTGCTCTTTGGCAGAATAGGTATAGTTAAATACTTTGTTTTTTTCCATAAATCTACTCCTTTGCCGCATCTAACAACTTAATTCTTTGCCCCGCGTTAACTATCATATATATCGCCATCGCTATAATGAACAATGAAATTGCCCCGCCCGAGCTTGCCAGCAATATTCTGCGCGCCGCAAGGTCCATGGTTCCGTTGCCGAAAACGGTAAGCATGGTCGAGGCAAGGGTCTGCATAGATACACAGGCAGAAGCAAGGCTTATGGATTTTGCTGCAATATACACGGGACTGTTATATTTGCGGTATCTTATAATGTTTGTTATGGCCGCCGCCATAGAAACGAAGGTATAAAGCGCCATGGTTATGGTAGTGATTTGGTGATGAACAAAGCTGCGGTTCCAATACACCATAAAGAAAACGATTATGGCGATAAAAAGATTCATAACAAGAAACACAATACCGCAAGCGCGATATTTGCGCAATTCTGACCGCATTTCTTCACCCGGCTTATGTCTTCTTGTATGCCGCACCAAAAAAAAGCGCATTGCGGCAAGAAATGCATAATAAGCCCCAAGGGAATAAAACCAAAATGTGCGATGCCACAAACCAAGGCACAAATTAAAAACCGAATAGGCAGTGTTCCAAATAAGAGCGCCGTAAAGGGAAACGTTTATACGCATATTGGCATCCTCACGCCAGCGCTGTACGTACACGTTGCGGGCTTTAAAGGACTTAAACCCTTTTATTAATGCAGGAGTTTTAATGAACCAAACCGACAAGGTGTAGAAAGCGATAACATAAGAAATAATGGCAGGGGCGGAATTCACCCCTAAAGCCACCATTGAATACACAAGAAACACTATAGAGAGGGGTGTAAGTATTATCATAAGCGCCGTAGGAGGAAAAAGAATAGCCTTTGCTGTTTTTTTCCAATCCATATTAAGCCCTCCGTATTTTAACGGTGAAGGTGCTTCCCTTCCCCACTGTGCTTTCTACGCTGATCTCGTCCTGCATAATATCTATTACCCGCTTTACAAGAGCAAGGCCCAAACCGTTGCCCTGTACGGAGTGTGATGTATCGCCTTGGTAGAACTTCTCAAATATATGGGCGCCAACTTCAGGGGACATCCCGCAGCCTGTATCCTTTACTTTTACAACAGCGTATCTCTCGTCGGCAGTCATGGTGACCGTAACCTTGCCACCTCGTGGCGTAAACTTAAATGCATTGGAAAACAGGTTGTTCCATACGTGATTTAACAGCTCTGCATCCGCTTTTACAGTGACGTTTTCGGCGATATCTGTTTCTATATCAATATCTCCTGCCTCCCAGACGTTTTCGTATTGCAAAAGACATTCACAAATCTGCTCACCCAAGTCAAACTCTGTCACACGGGGAAATATCTGCTGATTTTCAAGCCTATTTAACTTTAAAATATTGGTCATCATATCCGCCATACGACGTGCGACGTCGGCAACGCCCTTGGCGTACTCCATGCGTTTTTCTTCCGTTAGATCAGGAGTTTGTAACAAAGTGCCGTAGTTTTGCATAGCTGATAGGGGCGTTTTCATCTCATGGGACACGTTGGCTATAAAATCGGTACGCAAAGTCTCAACACTGCCAAGCTCTTCTGCCATTTTGTTAAAGCACTCAACAACTCGGTTAAAGGTTGTATCTGTACCGAGTTTGCTTTGCGGCTTTATTCTGACCGAAAAATCCCCCTGTATAATTTTCTCGGCGGCATCGGTTATTTGCTTTACCGGTCGCTCTACTGTAAGCTTTCTGCGTACCGAATCTATTACGGTAAACAGCAGGCTTAAAAAAACCACGTTAATAAAGGTTAGCTTGGCGGCGTAACCTATGTTTTTATCGGTTAACGTGATTGGCAAAGAGTCTGACATAATAGTGACAAACAGCATTGTACAGCAGGTAATTACAAATGCTACCAAAGCAAAGAATATAAAATACTGACTTACCCACTTTAAAATACCTTTTATTTTTCTTCTTTTTTTCACTTTATCACCGCCTTGTAACCCAACCCGTGAACAGTCTTTATCTCAAAATCGATACATTCCGAAAGCTTGCCGCGCAGTTTGGTCATGTACACATCCACCGCACGGGGAGCAGTTTCGGAATCCGCATCCCAAAACTCATCCATAAGTTGAGTGCGAGTAAAGGTCTTTTTGGGGTAGGAAAGCAATTTGTAAAGAATATTAAACTCGCGGTTGGTAAGGGGTATTTCCTCGTCACCCAAATAGGCGGTATGCTCATCCGCATCCATTTTAAAGCTGCCTACCTCAAGCCTTCTGTTTGATGCTATCTTGGCACGGCGCAGAAGGGCGCCTATACGCAAAAACAGCTCGTCAAGGTCAATGGGCTTTACCATATAGTCATCAACCCCGATACGAAAACCTTTTTGCTTGGAGGCGATATCGTCACGAGCGGTCATAAACAAAATGGGAATATTTTCGTTAAGCTCTCTGACATTGCGAGCAAACTCAAAGCCATCTATACCCGGCATCATAATATCGGACACAATAAGGTCAAACATATCATCATAAAGCGCATCATAAGCTTCGGTAGCGTTAAAACAGCCTTTTGCCTGATACCCGCTGTGATTTAAAAAAGAGCAGACCGTTTTATTAAGGGCGGTGTCGTCCTCTACAACCAATATTTTAAACATACTATTGCCTCCGTTATCATTTTACACTTATATTATAACATACAAATGTTAAAGTTTTGTTTGCGTTTTTCAACCTATAAACCCATATATGGCGCCCATGGGGACGGTCATATTGAGGCTATCTACCGCGTACATGCCCCGAAAGCTTTTGGATAAACCCCGTATTTCAATAGCGTTCATTGTATTTCCTCCTTTGTTTACGGTATATATACTTGCGCCGAATCAAGCCTTTTGACACAACAGCGAGACACCCTAAAACGTCTCGTTTTATTGTTGGGGTGGTTGTTGAATTGATTGTAGCGTGGCTTGCTATTTCTTTTTTGCGTACTCGTAACGCTGATTAGCGGCGGCGGTTCTTTCTTTTGCGGCGGCTATTTGTTCCTCGCGCTCTGCCTGCATCTTTGCCGCTCTTTCGGAGGGGCTCATATGAGCTTCGTCCCAAGTCTTTTTAGCGTCTGCTTTTGCCTTTGCAAAGGTATTGCGTCCGCGGTTTTCTTCAAAGTTTGCCTTGCTTTCGGCTTTAGCGGCTTGAAAATTTGCCTTATCTACCTCATGCTGCAAGTCGGAGGCCAAG